>NZ_JAAALM010000199.1 GCF_009906395.1 Kineococcus indalonis | reverse complement strand
GTCGTGGTGGGCGGTGCGGCCGGCGGTGCGGCGCCCGGCGCCGCGGGCGACGGTGCCGGCGGTGCGGCGGGCGGCGGCACCGACCGACCGGGGGCCTGAGCCCAGGCGCTAGGCTGGTGGGGTGCGGACCCGTCGACTCCTCGCCGGACCGCGCTGAGCGGCTGCTGACGCGGCCCCCGGCGCGGTGACCCCTCCTGTGCGAGGGGTTTTCCCATGTCGGGGGGACGGCGGGGGACGAGGGCGCACGCGGCCCACCCAGGAGGACGAGATGACGCAGACCGAGGCGGGGACCGGCGTCCCCGCGGCCCACGAGAGCGAGCGGGACGGCGAGCGCTACGACGCGCACGCCCTGCAGGACAAGTGGCTGCCGGTCTGGGACGAGCTCAAGCCCTTCCGCAGCGGCGAGCCGGGCGACACGCGCCCCAAGAAGTACGTGCTCGACATGTTCCCCTACCCCTCCGGCGACCTGCACATGGGGCACGCCGAGGCGTACGCGATGGGCGACGTCATCGCGCGGTACTGGGTGCAGCGCGGCTTCGACGTCATGCACCCCATCGGCTGGGACGCCTTCGGCCTGCCGGCGGAGAACGCCGCCATCAAGCGCGGGCTGGACCCGCGGGCGTGGACGTACGACAACATCGCCCAGCAGCGCGCCTCGATGCGCCGCTACGCGTGCTCCTTCGACTGGGACCGCGTGCTGCACACCTCCGACCCCGAGTACTACAAGTGGAACCAGTGGCTGTTCCTGAAGCTGTACGAGCGCGGCCTGGCCTACCGCAAGGACTCCCTGGTCAACTGGGACCCCGTCGACCAGACCGTGCTGGCCAACGAGCAGGTGCTGCCCGACGGCACCTCCGAGCGCTCCGGCGCCAAGGTCGTCAAGAAGAAGCTGACGCAGTGGTACTTCCGCATCACGGAGTACGCCGACCGGCTGCTGGACGACCTGGACACCCTCGAGGGCAAGTGGCCCGCCAAGGTCATCAGCATGCAGCGCAACTGGATCGGCCGCTCCACCGGCGCCGAGGTCGAGTTCGCCATCGAGGGCCGCGAGCAGCCGGTGACGGTCTACACGACCCGCCCGGATACGCTGCACGGCGCGACGTTCATGGTCGTCGCGGCCGACTCGGACCTGGCCGAGGAGCTGGCCGCCGATGCCGAGCCGCAGGTGCGCGCGGCGTTCGAGGAGTACCGCACGAGGGTCCAGGAGACCTCCGACATCGACCGGCTGTCCTCCGAGCGCGAGAAGACCGGCGTGCCGCTGGGGCGGTACGCGGTGAACCCCGTCAACGGCGAGCGGCTGCCCATCTGGGCCGCCGACTACGTGCTGGCCGACTACGGCACCGGCGCCATCATGGCGGTGCCCGCGCACGACCAGCGCGACCTGGACTTCGCCCGCGCCTTCGGCCTGCCGGTGCGCGTGGTCGTCGACGTGCGCGACGCGGAGGGCGAGGCGCTGCCGGACCCGGCGCTCTCGGGCACGGCCACCGCCGGCGACGGCGTGCTGGTGAACTCCGGCGAGCTGGACGGGCTGGACAAGGCCGCGGGCATCGCGAAGGCCGTCGAGCTGCTGCAGGCCTCCGGCAGGGGCCGGCCGGCGAAGAACTACCGGCTGCGCGACTGGCTGATCTCCCGCCAGCGCTACTGGGGCACCCCGATCCCGATCGTGCACACCGCCACCGGCGAGGTCCCCGTCCCCGAGGACCAGCTGCCGGTGCTGCTGCCGCCGAGCGAGGGGCTGAACCTCACCCCCAAGGGCACCTCCCCGCTGGGGGCGGCGGAGGAGTGGGTGAACGTGCCCAGCCCGGTGGACGGCACCCCCGCGCGCCGCGACCCGGACACGATGGACACCTTCGTCGACTCGTCCTGGTACTACCTGCGCTTCGTCTCCCCGGACGACGACACCCGGCCCTTCGACCAGGACCTCGTCGCGCAGTGGGGCCCGATCGACCAGTACGTCGGCGGCGTGACCCACGCGATCCTGCACCTGCTGTACGCGCGGTTCATCACCAAGGTGCTGCACGACATGGGGTACCTGACCTTCGACGAGCCGTTCACCCGGCTGCTGAACCAGGGCATGGTCCTCATGGACGGCTCGGCCATGAGCAAGTCCAAGGGCAACCTGGTGCGCCTGTCCGACCAGCTGGACGAGCACGGCGTGGACGCGGTGCGCCTGACGATGGCGTTCGCCGGCCCGCCGGAGGACGACATCGACTGGGCGGACGTCTCCCCGTCGGGGTCGGCGAAGTTCCTGGGCCGCGCGTGGCGGCTGGCGCGCGACGTCACCTCCGCGCCCGGCGCGGACCCGGCAGGCGGGCACGCGGCGCTGCGCGCGGTGACGCACCGCGCGCTGCACGAGATCGGCCAGCACGTGGAGGGGTACCGCTTCAACGTGGCCGTGGCCCGCCTCATGGAGCTGGTCAACGCCACCCGCAAGGCCATCGACTCCGAGGTCGGCCCGGCCGACCCGGCGGTGCGCGAGGCCGCCGAGGCGGTCGCGGTGGTCCTGAGCCTGTTCGCGCCGTACGCGGCGGAGGACATGTGGTCCCTGCTCGGGCACGAGCCGAGCGTGGCCCGCGCCGGCTGGCCCGCCGTGGACGAGTCCCTGCTGGTGCGCGAGACCGTCACCTGCGTCGTGCAGGTCAAGGGCAAGGTCCGCGACCGCCTGGAGGTCTCGCCCGACATCACCGAGGACGCGCTGCGCGAGCTGGCCCTGGCCAGCGAGAAGGTGCAGCAGGCCATCGGCGGGGCGGCGCTGCGCACCGTGGTGGTGCGCGCGCCCAAGCTCGTCAACGTCGTCCCGGCCTGAGCGCCCCGCCGCCCTCCCGCCCGCTCAGCCGGCCAGGGGGGCGGCGTCGCCCGCCGGCAGCCACGTGCCCGGCGGGGCCGGCGGCGCGCCGGCGCCGAACCCCGTCGCCGCCCCCGAGGTGACGTCGTCCACCCGCTGCGCGTCGCCGTGGGTGGAGCCGGTGGTGCCGACGTCCACCCCGGTCGGGGCGGCGAACTCGGCCAGCCAGGTGCGCCGCTCGTGCGGGGCGCCGGTCGCGGGGAAGTCCAGCCGCTCCCCGGCCAGCTCCGCCACCGCCACCTCCTCGCGCGCAGGACGCCGGTGTCCAGGTCCGCGCGGCCGGTGCAGGGCGACAGCCCGTGGTCGTCACCGCCCACGCCCTCGCCGCCACGGTCGCGCTGCTCAGCGGCTGGCTCGCGCTGCGCGCACCGCGCCCGGCCACCGCGCACGCCTGGGGCACCGCCGCGACGACCCTGACGCTGGCCGGGGCGCTGTGGGCGGGCAGGGCGTGCGCGGCGTGCGCGGCGTGCGCGGCGTGCGCGTGAGGGCCCCTCGCCGCTGCCCTCGGCGCAGCGGTGAGGGGCCGGTCCCGGACCCGGACCCGGGTCAGCCGGGATCAGGCCTGTGCGGCCTTCGCCTCCCAGGTGGGCAGGTCGTCCTCGCCGATCGGGAACCCCGGGAAGCGGGTCAGGCGCACCAGCGGGATGGCGCGCATCATCTGCCCGTGCTGCGGGTCGGCGAGCATGTCGCGCCACTGCCCCTCCCCGAGCGCCTCGCGCACCAGCGGGCCGGCCACGGGGTGCCGCAGCCAGGCCTCGGCGTCGGAGTCGCCGGTCAGCGGCAGCACGACGTCGTCGCCCTCCAGCGTGATCGACGCCCTCTGGCGCACGTCGCGCGAGGAGGCGCCGACGCGGACCTCGAACTCGCCGCCCTCCACGACCCAGCGGCCGGCCGCGGTGTGCCAGGAGGCGAACGCGCGCCGGTCCAGCTCGAGCGTGGCGGTTCCGCTCTCGCCGGGGGCCAGGGTCAGGCGCGCGAAGCCCTTCAGCTCCTGCTCGGGCCGGTACGCGCTGGACTCGGGGTCGTGCACGTACACCTGCACCGTCTCGGTGCCCGCCACGTCGCCGGTGTTGGTGACGGTCACGGAGACCCGCGCCCCCTGCCCGTGCGGGTGCACCCGCAGGTCCGAGTGCGCGAACGTGGTGTACGACAGCCCGTGCCCGAACGGGTACGCCACCGGCAGGGCGTGCGCGTCGTACCAGCGGTAGCCGATGAGCAGGCCCTCGCCGTAGCGCACGTGGCCGTGCTCGCCGGGGAAGTTGCCGACGGTGGGGTTGTCCTCGTGGCGCACCGGGACCGTCTCGGCGAGGCGGCCGGAGGGGTTCGCCGCGCCGGTGAGCAGGTCCGCCACCGCGCCGCCGCCGGCCTGGCCGAGCAGCCAGGTCTCCAGCAGCGCGGGCACCCGCTGCTGCCACGGCTCCACCGTCACCGCCGAGCCGTTGGACAGCACGACGACCACGCGCCCGTTCGCCGCGGCCACGCGGTGCAGCAGCTCCACCTGCGCGGCGGGCAGGTCCATGTGCTCGCGGTCGTAGCCCTCGGACTCGTAGCGCGGCGGCAGCCCCAGGAAGAGCACGGCGACCTCCGCGCGCGCGGCGGCGGCGACGGCCTCCTCCGCCAGCGCGGGGTCGAGGTCCTCGACGTCGGGGTCGTACCCGGCGGCGAAGACGACCTCGCGCGAGCCCGCGAACGCCTCGCGCAGCGCGCTCAGCGCGTCGTCGAGGCGGGTGGGGTTGACCTGCGAGGAGCCGGCGCCCTGGTACCGGGGGGTGCGGGCGAACTCGCCGATCACGGCGACGGCGCCGCCGGCGGGCGCCAGCGGCAGCAGGGGCGCGGCGTCGGCCCCCTGCCCGACGGGCTCGTTCCTCAGCAGCACCGCGCTGGCGCGGGCGGCTTCGCGCGCCAGGGCGTGGTGGGCCCGGACGTCCACGGTGCCCGGCTCGGCCAGCGCGGGGGCGGCCTTGGCCAGCAGCTCCAGCACGCGGCGCGCGGAGCGCTCCACGTCCGCCGCGGACAGCGTCCCGGCGGCCACCGCGTCGAGGATCCGCCGGGTGCCGCTGCCGCCCGAGGAGGGCATCTCCAGGTCCAGGCCGGCGCGCACGCCGTCCTCGCGCACGTTCACCGCGCCCCAGTCGGAGACGACCAGGCCCTCGAAGCCCCACTCCTCGCGCAGCACCCGCGTCAGCAGCCAGGGGTCCTCGGAGGCGTGCACGCCGTTGATGCGGTTGTACGAGCACATGACCGTCCAGGGCTGCGCGGTGCGCACGACCCGCTCGAAGGCGGTCAGGTAGACCTCGCGCAGGGTGCGCTCGTCGACGTCGGCGGAGACCGTCATCCGCTGCGTCTCCTGGTTGTTGGCGGCGAAGTGCTTCAGCGAGGTGCCCACACCCTGGCTCTGCACGCCCTGCACCAGCGCCGCGGCCAGGTCGCCGGCCAGCACGGGGTCCTCGGAGAAGTACTCGAAGTTGCGCCCGCACAGCGGGCTGCGCTTCATGTTCACGCCCGGGCCGAGCAGGACGGCCACGCGCTCCGCGCGGGTCTCCCGGCCCAGCGCCTCGCCGACGCGGCGCAGCAGGTCGGTGTCCCAGGAGGAGGCCAGGCCGGCGGCGGGCGGGAAGCAGGTCGCCGGGACGCTGGCGTCCAGGCCGAGGTGGTCGGTGCCCTGCGCCTGCTTGCGCAGCCCGTGCGGGCCGTCGGTGACCATCACCGCGGGCACCCCGGCGCGCTCGACGGGCGTGGTGTGCCAGAAGTCGCTGCCGCCCAGCAGCGAGGCCCGCTCCTCCAGGGTGAGCCGCGCGAGCAGCTCCTCGACGGGGGAGGCGGCCGGGGCCGGGGTGGGGACGACGTCGTCGGTCATGCCGCGCACCGTACCCTGAAAACCGACCACGTGGCAGGTATTGGTTCCGGTGGTGGTAGACACGCCCCGTGCAGCGCGACGGGACGGCGACCGGTGACGGCGGCGCGCGCGGCGCCCGTCCCGGCGGTTACGCCAAGGGGCGCGAGCGGCGCCGGCTGATCCTCGACGAGGCCGTGCGCCTGTTCGGCGAGTCCGGCTACCGCGGCGCCTCGCTGCGCGAGCTCGCCGCCCGCTGCGGGCTCTCGCACGCCGGGCTGCTGCACCACGTCGGCAGCAAGGAGGCGCTGCTGCTGGCCGTGCTGGAGCACCGCGACGATCAGGACGTGCGCGAGACGGGCACGGACGCCGGCGCGGACCCCCTGCGCGGCCTCGTGGAAGTGGTGCGGCGCAACGCCTCCCGGCGCGGCATCGTCGAGCTCTTCGCGGTGCTCTCCGCCGAGGCCACCGCCGCGGACCACCCCGCCCACGCCTTCTTCGCCGAGCGCTCGCAGCGCCTGGTGGAGCAGTTCGGCGCCGCCTTCGCCGAGCGCGGCCACCCGCGACCGCGCTCGGCCGCGCGCCGGCTCGTGGCGCTCGTGGACGGCCTGCAGGTGCAGTGGCTGCTGGACCCCACCGGCGTGGACATGGCCGCCGAGACCGAGGAGCACCTGGCGGCCGAGCTCGCGCGCGTTCCCCAGGCCACCGCCGGCGGGGTGCGTCCACAGCCCGCCCCCTGAGGCGGCCCGGGCGCCGGGCCCGGCACCTAGCGTCCCGGCCGTGCCCGTGCCCCCGCTGTCCGAGCGCGTCGCCGCCGCGCGCGCCCGCGCCCTGGCGCAGCGCCAGCTGCGCGCGCCCGCGCCGCCGTGGGCGCGGGAGGCGGTGCAGCGCGTGGAGGACCGCCTGCCCCCGGCGGTGCGCGCGGTGCGCTGGCGCGCCGGGCCGCGCGCCGCGGCCGGCGCCCTGCTCGCGGCGGCGAGCAGCACCACCGCGAGC
>NZ_JAAALM010000198.1 GCF_009906395.1 Kineococcus indalonis | reverse complement strand
CACGCCGGCCCGCCCGGGGCCGTCGTGTTCGCCACCGCCCCCGTCCCCTTCGCCGTGCGCGAGCCGCTGCCCGGCGTCGACCTCGACGCCGCCCTCCCGCGCCCCGGCACCGGCGTCGCGCTGTGGCTGCGCGCCGAGCACGCCCAGGAGCTGCACGACCGGCTCGCCGCCGCCGGCGTGCCGGTGCTGGCCGCCCCGGCCGACGGGCCCTTCGGGCGCACCTTCACCGTCGCCGACCCCGACGGGTACGCCCTGACCCTGCACGACCGGGCCTGAGCGCGGGCGCCCGCCGCTACGGTGGGCCGCACCGGGGGCGCGGTCCAGGCCCCCGGCCGACGTCCACGCCCCGGAGGTGCTGCGATGACCGCCCGGCCGCCCCTGTCCGCGCTGCTGCGGCAGGTGCCCGTCGTCGCCGTGCTGCGCGCCCGCCACGCCCGCGAGTACGCCCCCGTCGTGGAGGCCCTGCTCGCCGGGGGCGTGCGCTCGGTGGAGCTCACCCTCAGCACCGCCGGGGTGTTCGAGGAGCTCCCCGGGCTGCGCGAGCGCTTCTCCGGCGACGCGGAGATCGGCGTGGGCACCGTCACCACGCGCGAGGAGGCCGAGCGCGCCCTCGACGCCGGCGCCGACTACCTCGTCACCCCCACCACCGTCCTGGACGTCGTCGCCGCCGCCGTCGAGCGCGCGGTGCCGGTCTTCCCCGGCGGCCTGACGCCCACCGAGCTGCACGCCGGCTGGCGGGCCGGGGCCACCGCCGTGAAGCTCTTCCCCGCCTCCGCCGTCGGGCCCGGCTACCTGGCGCAGCTGCGCGGGCCGTTCCCCGACCTGCGCGTCGTCCCCTCCGGCGGCGTCGGCGTGGACGACGCCGCCGCGTGGATCGCCGCCGGCGCGCTCGCCGTCAGCCTCGGCGGCCCGCTGCTCGGGGACGCCTTCTCCGGCGGCGACCCCGCCGCCCTCACCGCCCGCGCGCGCCGCCTGTGCGGCTCCGTCGCCGAGGCCCTCGCCGCGCGGGGACCGGCGTGACCGCCCCCGCCGGCGCCCCCGGTCGCGTGGTGACGCTGGGCGAGACGATGGCGCTGGCGCGCTCCGAGACGCCCGGCCCGCTCGCCCACGCCCGTTCCCTGGCCCTGGGCGTCGGCGGCGCCGAGAGCAACGTCGCCATCGCCCTGGCGCGCCTGGGCACCCCCGTGACGTGGGTCGGGCGCGTCGGCGCCGACAGCCTGGGCGAGCTGGTGCTGCGCGAGCTGCGCGCCGAGGGCGTCGACGTCGCCGCCGTCGTCGACCCCGACGCGCCCACCGGGCTCATGGTCAAGGAGCGCCGCACCGGCGAGCGCGCGCGCGTCTGGTACTACCGCGCCGGCAGCGCCGGCTCCCGCCTGCACCGCGACGACCTGCCCCCGGCGGCGCTCACCGGCGCCGCGCTGCTGCACGTCACCGGCATCACCCCCGCCCTGTCCGCCTCCGCGGCCGACGCCGTCGAGCACGCCGTGGACACCGCCCGCGCCGCCGGCGCCCTGGTCTCCCTCGACGTCAACCACCGCTCGGCGCTGTGGCCAGCCCACCGGGCCGGGCCGGTGCTGGCGCGGCTGGCGCAGCGCGCCGACGTCGTGTTCGCCGGCGAGGACGAGGCGGCGATGCTCGTCGGCGAGCGCGACGGCCCGGTGCGCCTGGCCCGCGCCCTGACCGCCCTCGGGCCCGCGCAGGCCGTCGTCAAGCTCGGCGCCCGCGGCGCCGTCGCGGTCGTGGACGGCGCCGAGCACCACCGCCCCGCCGTGCCCGTCGCCGTCGTGGACACCGTCGGCGCCGGGGACGGCTTCGTCGCCGGCTACCTCGCCGAGCTCCTGCGCGGCTGCGACGCCCCGGAGCGGCTGGCCACCGCCGTGCGCGCGGGGGCGTTCGCCTGCCAGGTCCCCGGGGACTGGGAGGGCGCGCCCCGGCGCGCGGAACTGCCCCTGCTGGACGCGCAGGACCCCGTCTCGCGCTGACCGCGCCCGCCCACCGCCCGTAGGGTCCGGGTGTGCCCCCCGGTCCACCGCCCGCCGCCGCGCCGGTGCGGGTGCACCGCGCCGCACCGGGGGAGTGGCCCCTGGTGCGCGCCACCCGCCTGCGCGCCCTGGCCGACTCCCCGGGCGCCTTCGGCTCCACCCTGGCCCGCGAGGAGGCGTTCGACGAGGCGACGTGGCGCACCCGCGTGGCCGACGGCGACTGGTTCCTCGCCCGCGCCGGCGACGAGGTCGTCGGCATCGCCGCCGCCGTGCCCTCCGCGGACGACCCCGCCGACCGCGAGCTCGTCTCCGTGTGGGTGGACCCCGCCCACCGCGGCGGGCCCACCGCCACCGGGCTCGTGGAGTCCTCCTGCGCCTGGGCCGCCGCGCTGGGTGCGTCCACGGTGAGCCTGCGGGTCACCGACGCCAACCCCCGCGCGCGCCGGTTCTACGAGCGCCTGGGTTTCCGCCCCACCGGTGAGCGCCGGCCCCTGCCGCGCGACCCCGCCCTCGCCGAGGAGCGGATGCGCCGCGCGCTGGAGCGCTGAGGCACCCGGGGACCGCCGCCCCGGACCGCACCCGCTGCGGCACGCTGCGGCACGTGGACCCCGGCGCCGCCCACCGCGAACAGGCCGCCTCGTTCGGCGCGGCCGCCGACGCGCCCGTCGTGGGCGCGCCCTTCGCCCCCCGCGGCTGCGTCACCACCCCGCCCGACCCCGGCCGGGCCCGTTCAGCCGGCCAGCAGCGCCCGCAGCTCGTGCGCCGGCGCCGGGCGGGCGAGGTGGAAGCCCTGCGCGTACCGGCAGCCCAGCGCGGTGAGCGCCGCGAGGGTCTTGTGGTCCTCCACGCCCTCCACGACCACCTGGCAGCCCAGGCTCTCGCCGAGGCGCAGCACGGTGGCGACCACGGCGGTGGCGGCGGCGTCGGCGGGGACCTCCTCGGTGAAGGCGCGGTCCACCTTCAGCACGCCCACGGGCAGGTGCACCAGGCGGCTGAGGGAGGAGTAGCCGGTGCCGAAGTCGTCGATGGCGATGACGCACCCGTGCTCGTGCAGCCGCGCGAGCGTGCCGGTGGTGCGGGGGTCGTCGAGCACCTCGCGCTCGGTGATCTCCAGCACGAGCCGGTCGGGGGAGAGGCCGTGCGCGGCGAGGACGCCGACGACCTCGCGCTCCAGCCACGGGCCGCCGGCCTCCAGGGCGGAGACGTTGACGAACACCCGCGCCGGGCCGCGCGCGCCGAGCTCGGCGTCCCAGGCCTCCAGCTGCGCGCACGCGCTGCGCAGCACCCACGTGCCGAGCTCGGCGAGCACGTGGGGGTCCTCGGTGGCGTGCAGGAACTCCTCGGCGGTCAGCAGGCCGCGCTCGGGGTGCCGCCAGCGGGCCAGGGCCTCCACGGCCACGGCGCGGCCGGTGGTGACGTCCACGACCGGCTGGTAGTGCACCTCCAGCTGCCCGGAGGTGAGCGCGCGGCGCAGGGCGGTGCCCCGGTCGGTGCGGTCGGCGGCGTCGGCGTAGGCGTCGGGGTCGAAGACGGCCCAGCGGCCGGGGCCGGCGCGCTTGGCCTGGTACATGGCGGCGTCGGCGCGCGAGACGAGCGAGTCCGCGGCGGTGGGGTCGGCGGTGGCGGTGACGACGACGCCGACGCTGGCGGAGGGCTGCACCGGCACGTCGTCCAGCTCGGCGGGCGCGGCGAACTCCCGCACGACGCGCTCGGCGACGGCGGCGGCCTCCCCGGCCGAGCGCAGCTCGCGCAGCAGGACGAGGAACTCGTCGCCGCCGACGCGGGCCACGACGTCGCCGGGGCGCACGGCGCGGGTGAGCCGGCGCCCGCTGACGCGGATGAGCTGGTCGCCGGCGAGGTGGCCGTAGGTGTCGTTGGTGTGCTTGAGCCCGTCGAGGTCGACGAACAGGACCCCCAGCAGCCGGTGCGCGGGCAGGTCGCGCAGCGCAGCGGCCAGCTCCTGCAGGAACACGGTGCGCACGGGCAGGCCGGTGAGGGCGTCGTGCTCGACGCGGTAGGCGAGCTCCGCGCGGGCGCTGCGGGCCTCCTCGCGGTCGCGGGCCACGGCCAGGCAGCAGGCGGCGAGGTCGGCGAACGCGCCGGCGGCGAGGAGCTCCTCGCCGTTCCAGCGGTGGGGGGCGCGGTGGTAGACGGTGAGCACGCCCAGGCGGGCCCCGCGGCTGCTCAGCGGCAGCGCGCACACCCCGTGCACGCCCACCTCGGCCGCGCGGCGCTGGTAGTGCGGCCAGTCGCCCTCCACGGCGAGGTCGGCGCTGCGCACGGCCCGGCCGCGCCGGTGCGCGTCCCAGCAGGGGCCCTCGCGCAGCAGCTCCTGCACGGCCTCGACCTCGGCGACGTCGCCGGCGGTGGCGCAGGCCAGCCGCAGCGTCCCCTCGTCGTCGGGCACAACGACCGCGGCGCCGTCGGCGCCCAGGGCCCCGGCGGCGCGGGCGGTGTCGACGACGAGGTCCAGCTCGCGGGCGGAGACCTCGTAGTCGTGCCGCAGCGACTCGTGGGAGGCGTCCATGAGCGCGCCGACCTCGCGCACCCGCCCGGCGCGCAGCAGCGTCGCGGTGCGCGCCACCCGGTCGATCTCGGTGACCGCGTGGCGCACGCGCCGGGTCAGCACCTCCGCGCCCGGCTCGCCGGCCAGCCGGGCCAGCGCGTCGTCGAGGTCGGCGGGGTCGACCCCGCGCAGGTCCGGCACGCCCAGCGCGCGCGCGGCGCGCTCGACGTCGGCGCGGCGCGCGCCGTACTCGCCGCCGGAGTGCGAGTGCGCGGCGCGGGTGTCCACCACCAGCAGCGCCAGCCCGGCGCCGGCCAGGTCCAGCGGCAGGTGCGTGACCGAGTCGTCGCGGGTGTCCAGCAGGATCGCCCCGCCGGCGCGGCAGCGCAGCGAGGCGGCCTGGTCCATGCCGCCGGTGTTGGCGCCGGCGACGACGTTCTCGGCCTGCACGCACGCCCCGGCCAGCTCCGCGCGCCCGGCGTCGTCGGTGGGCAGGCCCGCCAGGTCGGCCAGGGCGATGGCCACGGCGCACTCCAGCGCCGCGGAGGAGGACAGCCCGGCGCCCAGGGGGACGTGCCCGTCGACGACGGCGTCGAAGCCGTGCTCGTGGCCCATCGCCCACGGCACCCCGGCCACGTACGCGGCCCAGCCCTCGGGGGAGCCGGCGCCGACGTCGGCCAGCGAGCCCTCCCAGTCGGCGCCGGCCTCCTGCGCCGAGCGCACCCGCACGACGTCGTCGTGGCGGGGGCTGAGCGCGACGAACGTGCGGTGCGGCAGCGCCAGCGGCAGGCACAGCCCGCCGGTGTAGTCGACGTGCTCGCCGATGAGGTTCACCCGGCCCGGGGCGGACCACACGCCCTCGGGGGTCTCGCCGAACGCGGCGCGGTAGGCGTCGGCGACGGACTCGGCGGCCTGCGCGCGCGCGGGGGCCTCGAAGAACGCGGGGACGCTCACGCGGCCACCTCCCGCAGCCGCGCGGCGATGCGCTCGGGGGTGGTGTCGTTGATCCAGGCGGCCATCGCGGACTCCGAGCCGGCCAGGTACTTCACCTTGCCGGGGCCGCGCAGGACGCTGAAGACCTGCAGGTGCAAGCGGAACTCCTCACGCCCGGTGCGCACGGGGGCCTGGTGCCAGCCGGCGATGTAGGGCAGCGGCCGGTCGTCGGGGTAGTAGCGGTCCAGCCGGCCCAGCAGGTCCAGGTAGGCGGTGACCAGGTCGGCGCGCTCGGCGTCGTCGAGGGCGGGCAGGTCGGGCACGTCGCGGTGCGGGGCCAGGTGCACCTCCACGGGCCAGCGGGCCGCGGCCGGCACGTACGCCGTCCAGTGCTCGGTCTCCAGCACGACGCGCGTGCCGGCGCGGCGCTCGGCGTCCAGCACGTCGCGGAACAGGTTGCGGCCCGTGGCCGCCCGGTGCTCGGCCGCGCGGCGCAGCACCGTGGCGGTGCGCGGCGTCACGAACGGGTAGCCGTAGATCTGCCCGTGCGGGTGCGGCAGGGTGACGCCGATCTCGCGGCCGCGGTTCTCGAAGCAGAACACCTGCTCCACGCCGGGCACGCGCGCCAGGCCCTCGGTGCGGTCCACCCACGCCTCCACCACGGTGCGCGCGCGGCGCGGGTCCAGGGTGCCGAAGGAGCCGGTGGCCTCGCTGGTGAAGCAGATGACCTCGGTGCGCCCGGTGCCCGGGCGCACCGGCCACAGCTCCTCGCCGTCCACGAGGCCCGGCTCGCCGCCGACGCGGGTGGAGAAGGAGGGGAAGCGGTTCTCGAACACCACGACGTCGTAGGAGTCGTCGGGGATCTCGGTGGGGAAGCCGCCGGGGACGGTGGGCGCCAGCGGGTCCTGGTCCGGCGGCGGCATCAGGGTGCGGTCGTTGCGGTGCGAGGCCATGGCGATCCAGTCGCCGGTGAGCGGGTCGTACCGCACCTGCGAACCGCCGCGCACGACCTCGTCGGCCGGCGGCAGCGGCCGGTGGTCCACGGCGTCGCGGGCGCGCTCGCCGGACAGCCACGGCTCGGTGTCGTCGAAGTAGATGAGCTCGCGGCCGTCGGCCATGCGCGTCGAGGTGCGCCGGAACTCGTGGGTGCCGCTGCGGCGCGGGCCGTCGCCGGGGTCGTGCGACCCCGCGCCCGGCCCGGGCTCGCCCGGGGTGGTGCTGCTCACGCGTCGTCCTCCTGGTCCTGCGGGTGGGTC
>NZ_JAAALM010000197.1 GCF_009906395.1 Kineococcus indalonis | reverse complement strand
GGCGGGGCTGGCCGAGCGGCTGCGGCCGCTGGGCGGGCAGCTGGGCGTGGAGCACCGCGGGGGCACGTTCACGCTGCGCGCGGAGCTGCCGGCGCCGACCGCGGCGGCGGGCGCAGCGGGGGTGGCGCGGTGAGCGCGCCGATCCGCGTGCTGCTGGCCGACGACGAGCACCTCGTGCGCTCGGCGGTGGCGCAGCTGCTGCAGCTGCAGGACGACATCGACGTCGTCGCCCAGGCCGCCTCCGGGCCCGAGGCGATCGCGGTGGCCCGCAAGGAGCGCCCGCGGGTGGCGGTGCTGGACCTGCAGATGCCCGGCGCCGACGGGCTGGCGGTGGCCGAGGCGCTGCACGCGCAGGTGCCCGGCTGCACCACGATGGTCCTCACCAGCCACGGCCGGCCCGGCTACCTCAAGCGGGCCCTGGAGCTGGGGGTGCGCGGGTTCCTGCCCAAGACCGCTTCCGGCGCGGTGCTGGCCGAGGCGATCCGCACCGTGGCCGCCGGGGGGCGCTACGTCGACCCGGAGCTGGCGGCCGACGCCATCGCGGCGGGGGAGAGCCCGCTGACGCCGCGGGAGGCGGACGTGCTGGAGCTGGCCGCGGACGGTGCCGGCATCGAGGAGATCGCCGTGCGCGTCTCCCTCTCGCCGGGCACCGTCCGCAACCACCTGTCGAGCTGCGTGGGCAAGCTGGGGGTGTCCAACCGGCACGAGGCCGTCGTCGCGGCCCGCCGCGCCGGCTGGATCTGACCCCCCGCCCCCGGGGCTCAGGCCCTGGCGACCTGCACGACCGCCCAGGACAGCGGCGGCAGCACGACGGTCGCCAGGCCGTCGACGACGCTGACGTCCTGCAGCGGGCGCAGGCCCACCTGGTCGTGGCTGCCGGTGGCGTTGGTGGTGTGCCGGTCCTGGCCCTCGGTGGCGGCCAGGACCTTGGCGGTGACGACCTTCGAGACGTCGAAGCCGCGCAGGGAGACCTCCACCGAGGCCGGCTCGGTGAGGTCGCGGTTGGCCAGGAACAGCGACACCGTGGAGGTGTCGTCGTTCCAGGTGGCGCTGGCGTCCACGACGTCGACGTCGCCGAACTTGGCGGTCTCCTGCTTGTCGGAGCGGGTCGCCACGCGCAGCACCTCGCCGGTGGCCAGGTGGCGCACCTGCTCGAAGGGGTGGGCGATGGTCTGCTTCCACGCCTGCCCGCCCGGCTCGCTGCGCAGCAGGCCGATGACGTTGACCAGCTGCGCCTGCGCGCCGATGGTGACGCGGTCGGCGTGGCGCAGCAGCGAGTTCAGCAGGGTGCCCACCACGACGGCGTCGGTGATGGAGTACTCGTCCTCGATGACCCGCGGGGCCACGTCCCACGGCTGCACGCCGGGGGCGTGGTGCGGGCGGGACTGGTACCACACGTTCCACTCGTCGAACGAGATGTTGATGCGCTTGTTGTGCTTGCCGCGGGCGCGCACCGCGTCGGCGGTGGCGACGACCTGGTCGATGAACAGGTCCATGTCCACCGCCGAGGCCAGGAAGCTGGCCGGGTCGTCGTCGACGTCCTCGTAGTACGCGTGGCAGGAGACGTAGTCCACCGTGTGGTAGGCCAGCTCCAGGACGGTGGACTCCCAGGCGCCGAACGTGGGCATCGAGCGGCTGGAGGAGCCGACGGCCACCAGCTCGATGTCCGGGTCGATGGAGCGCATGGCCTGGCCCGTCTCGGCGGCCAGCCGGCCGTACTCGTGGGCGGTCTTGTGCCCGGTCTGCCACGGCCCGTCCAGCTCGTTGCCCAGGCACCACAGCTTGACGCCCAGCGGGTCCTTGGTGCCGTGCGCGACGCGCAGGTCGGCGTACTTGGTGCCGGAGTCCAGGTTCGCGTACTCCAGCAGGTTGCAGGCGTCCTGGAGCCCGCGGGTGCCGAGGTTGACGGCCATCATCGTCTCGGTGCCGACCTTGCGGGCCCAGGAGTCGAACTCGGCCAGGCCGAACTGGTTGGTCTCCACCGAGCGCCAGGCGCGGTCGATGCGCCGGGGGCGCTCCTCGCGCGGGCCGACGGAGTCCTCCCACTCGAAGCCGGAGACGAAGTTGCCGCCGGGGTAGCGCACGACGGTGGGGGCCAGCTGCTTCGTCAGCTCCAGGACGTCGCCGCGCAGGCCGTCCTCGTCGGCGGTGGGGTGGTCCGGCTCGAAGATGCCGGTGTACACGCAGCGGCCCATGTGCTCGACGAAGGAGCCGAACAGGCGGTGCGGGACGGGTCCGACCGTGAAGGCCGGGTCGAGGGTGAGCTGGGCTTTGCGCACGGGGTTCCTCCCTGGGTGGGTGTGCGGGGCGGTGGGGTCAGCGGCCGCCGAGGCCGGTGGTGGCGACCCCGCGGATGATCTGCCGCTGGAACAGCATGAACACGATGATGAGGGGCAAGCCTGCCAGGAGCGCGGAGGCCATGACCTGCGCGTAGCGCACGCCGAAGCTGGACTGCACCTGCACCAGCCCGACCGGCAGCGTCATGAGGTCCGGGTTGGAGGTGATGATGAACGGCCACAGGAAGTTGTTCCAGGCGCCGATGAACACGAAGATCGCCACCGCCGCGAGGATGGAGCGCGACAGCGGCAGGACGACCTGCCAGAAGACGCGGAACGAGCCGGCGCCGTCGACGCGGGCGGCCTCCTCCAGCTCGCGCGGGATGCCGTCGAAGAAGCTCTTCAGGATGAAGACCATGGTCGGCACCGCCAGCTGCGGCAGGATGATGCCCCAGTAGGTGTCCGCCAGGCCCATCGCCAGCACCTCGCGGTACAGCGGCACGACGAGGATCTGCGGGGGCACCATGATGCCCGCCACCGTCAGGGCGAACAGCAGCCCGCGCCCGCGGAAGCTGCACCGGGAGAACCCGTAGGCGGCCAGCGCCGAGACCGCCACCGTGAGCACCGTGACGACGACCGCCACGAGGGTGGAGTTCACGAACCACGTGATGAGGTTGTCGTTGCCCAGCACCGTGCCGTAGGCGGTGCCGGTGAAGCCGGCGTCGGGCACGACCTGCAGCGGGACGTCGGTGGTCTCCGCCTCCGGCTTCAGGGAGGTGATCAGCGCCCACGCCAGCGGGGCCAGCCACAGCAGCGCCACGACGACCAGCGCGGTGACGATCAGGGCGCGGCCCAGCGGGGAGTGCTGGCGCACCCTGGCGCCGCTGCGCGAGGTGGCCACCGCCTCGGCGCGGGGAGCGGTGAGGGTGCTCATGCTGCGGTCCTTCCCCGGCGGCGGCTCAGGGCGAACTGCCCGAGCGAGACGACGATGATGAGGGCGAAGAAGACGTAGGAGATGGCCGAGGCGTAGCCGAGGCGGTAGTTCACGAAGCCGGTGTCGTAGACGTGCTGCAGGATCGGCGCGGCCGCGCCGCCGGGGCCGCCGGAGCCGCCGAACAGGATGTACGCCTGGTCGAAGATCTTCAGCGAGGCCAGGACCTGCAGGACGACCACCAGCCCCGTGGTGCCCTTCAGCAGCGGCAGGGTCATCGAGACGGTGCGGCGCCAGCCGCCCGCGCCGTCCAGCGCGGCGGCCTCGTACACCGACTCCGGGATCGCCTGCAGCGCCGACAGGTACAGCAGGAAGTTGAAGCCGACGGTCCACCACACGGTGATGAGGACCACGGAGGTCAGCGCCACGCCCTCGTCGCTCAGCCAGCCCACCGTCGGCAGGCCCAGGCCGCCGAGGACGCCGTTGATGAACCCGAAGTCGCCCTGCATGAGCCAGTTCCAGATCAGCACGACCGTGGAGACGGGCAGCAGGTAGGGGGCGAAGAAGGAGAAGCGCCAGAACCACTGGCCCTTCACGCCGGTGTGCACCAGCAGCGCCATCGCCAGCGACACCACGACCAGGGGGACCGTGGAGATCACCGTGAACAGCAGGGTGTGGCCCAGGGTGCGCCACACCTGGGAGTCGCCGAGGAGCTCGGCGTAGTTGTCCAGCCCCACGAACGACGTCGGTGCGCCGGCGAGGCTGACGTTGAAGAAGCTCATCCCGAACCCGTAGAGGACGGGGAAGACCGTGAACGCCGCGTAGACGAGCACGAAGGGCAGGACGAACCAGAACCCGCCGGGGTTCGTCGTGAGGGAGGAGGTGGTGCGCCGGGGCTGCCTCGCCCGGGGCGCGGGCACGGTCGTGCGACCGCTCGCGGTGGTGGCCATGGGTACCTCTGTCGTCGACGGTCGGCTCAGACCGGGCTGGGGATGGCGAGTTGCTGGTCGACCCACGTCAGGAACGTGTCCGTCGCCTGCTCGGGGGTCTGCGCGCGCGTGGAGACGCTGAGGATCTGCTGCCCGCCGAAGGACATCAGCTGCGAGCCCGAGCCGGAGAAGTACGCGTCCGGGTCGTACTCGACGACGTCGGCGGCGCCGGCGTAGTTCGCCTGCGGCTGCAGCGCCAGGAACTCGGGGCTGTCGGAGACCGCCGACAGCGCGGGGATGTGCCCGCCGCCCGCCCAGGAGAGGCTGTTGCGCAGCATCGAGGCGGCCATGTCGTAGGCGGCCGAGCGCCGGGCCGGGTCCAGCGAGGCCTGCCGCGGCAGCACGAAGCTGTGGCTGTCGGCGCGGATGAGCGGCTGGTCGCCGAAGAGGGCGGGGAACTGCTGCATCGTGAAGGGGATGCCCGCGGTCTCGGCGGTGATGAGCTCCCAGGGGCCCAGGACGAACAACCCCGCCTGCTGGCTGGCGAAGACCGCCGGAGCGGCCGGGCCGTCCAGGGTGGGCGAGCAGATCGTGCCGTCGGTCAGGTCGCGGATGAAGGAGAACGCCTGCACCATCGCGTCGCGGTCGACCTGCGCGGTGCCGCCCTGGGGCAGTTCCAGGCGCCCGCCGAGCTGGCGGAAGACCGACCAGAACATCATCCAGCCGCCCAGGCCGTCGGCCGCGGCCCAGGAGATGCCGGTGGAGCCGGTGACGTCCGCCAGGCGCCGGCCGGCGTCGAGGAACTGCTCGGCGGAGGTGATCGGCGCGAGCTGCCCGTCGGTGCCCATCAGGCCGGCGCGGTCGCACAGGTCGGTGTTCACGTAGAGGACCATCGGGTGCGTGTCCAGCGGCAGGGCGTACAGCTGCCCGTCGTGCTGGGCCTTGTCCCACACGCGCTCGGGGAACTGGTCCGCCGTGATGCCGCGGGCGGCGAGCTCGTCCAGGTCGAACGGGTCGAGCAGGTGCGCGGCGAAGGGGGGCAGGCGGGACATGTGCATCGTGGCCAGGTCCGGGGCGCGCCCGCCGGCGCAGGCCATGGCCAGCTTGGTGTAGTACGGCGCGCCCCAGGCCAGCGTGGTGTCGGTGACCTGCACCTGCGGGGCCTCGTCGCGGTAGCTGTCGACCAGCTGGACCATGCGCTCACCGTCACCGCCGGTGAAGAAGTTCCAGTACGCCAGCTGCCCGCCCGAGCCGGAGCCCGTGACCGGGTCGGCGCACGAGGTGAGCCCCGCGGCGCCCACCCCGAGGGCCGCCGCACCCGCTGCGCGCAGGGCTGTCCTGCGCGAGAGGGTCGTTCGGGTCATCGTCGACCTCCAATGCATCCTTGCAACGTTGGAAGAAAGAAACACCCTCGACCCGAGGCACGTCAAGCGGGCCCGGCCCGCGAGGTGCCATGATTCAGCCATGCCAGCGACCCGAGCGACGACGCTGAAGGACGTCGCAGCAGCAGCGGGCGTGTCGATCAAGACGGTCTCCAACGTCGTCAACGACCACCCGCACGTGCGCCCGGAGATGCGCGAGCGCGTGCGCGCCTTCATCGAGCAGCTCGACTACCGCCCCAACGGCATGGGGCGCCAGCTGCGCCAGGGCCGCAGCGGGCTGGTCGCCCTGGCGGTGCCCAACGTCATCAGCCCCTACTACGGCGAGCTGACCAGCGCCCTGGTCACCGCCGCGCGCCGCCGCGGCCTGACGCTGCTGGTCGAGCAGACCGACGCCGACCCCGAGCGCGAGCGCGAGGCCGCCGACGGCTTCGGCGTGCGCATGGTCGACGGCCTCGTCTTCGTCCCGCTGAACATCCCCACCGACGTGCTCGGGCGGCGCCGCGACACCACCCCGGCCGTGCTCATCGGCGAGAACGGCGAGGGCGTCGACCTCGACCGCGTCACCATCGACTCCGTCGCCGTGGGTGACCTGGCCACCACGCACCTGCTCGAGCGGGGCCGGCGGCGCATCGCCTTCCTCGGCGACAAGGACGCCGAGCGCTCCCCGGTGCTCGCCCAGCGCGTGGAGGGCTACCGCCGCGCCCTGCGCCGCGCCCGCGTGCGCCTGGACCGCGAGCTGATGCGCCCCACGCCGGAGTGGGAGCGCCGGCACGGCTACGACGCCACCACGGCGCTGCTGGCCGAGCACCCCGACGTCGACGCGGTCTTCGCCGCCAACGACCTGCTCGCCTTCGGCGCGATGCACGCCCTGCGCCGCCTGGGCCGCCGCGTGCCCGAGGACGTCGCGGTCATCGGCGTCGACGACGTGGAGGAGTCGCGCTACTGCGCCCCCACCCTGAGCACCGTCGCCATCGACCGCACCTCCGCGGCCGAGCAGGCCCTGGCGCTGCTGGCCGAGCGCCTCGACGGCCTGGACGCCGCCCCGCGCACGCTGACGGCCGAGCACCGCCTCGTGGTGCGCGAGAGCACCGGCGGCTGAACCCCCCGGCCCGCCCGGGCCCCTCGTGCCGCCGGTGCTCTCGCGCACCACGAGGCGGTGC
>NZ_JAAALM010000196.1 GCF_009906395.1 Kineococcus indalonis | reverse complement strand
GAGCTGCTGGAGACCTCCGCCCGCTCCCGCCTGACCGACCGGCTGCCCGCCCCCGGCAGCGCCGCCGCCTCCGACCCCGACGCCGTCTACGAGGCGTTCGCGGACTGGGTCTCCTCCGGCGGCATCGAGCTGTACCCGGCGCAGCAGGAGGCCCTCATCGAGGTGGTCTCCGGCTCCAACGTGGTGCTGGCCACCCCCACCGGCTCGGGCAAGTCGCTCGTGGCCGCCGGCGCGCACGCCGCCGCCCTGACCTCCGGGACCCGCTCCTTCTACACCGCGCCGCTGAAGGCGCTGGTCAGCGAGAAGTTCTTCGCGCTGGTGGAGACCTTCGGCGCCGAGAACGTCGGCATGATGACCGGCGACGCCTCC
Organism: Kineococcus indalonis; assembly: GCF_009906395.1. GTDB lineage: Bacteria > Actinomycetota > Actinomycetes > Actinomycetales > Kineococcaceae > Kineococcus > Kineococcus indalonis. The sequence continues at coordinate 6,313 of NZ_JAAALM010000196.1, read as the reverse complement.
GTGAACCCCGGCGCGCCCATCGTGTGCTGCACCGCGGAGGTCCTGGCCAACGTGGCGCTGCGCTCGGGCGCCTTCGCCGACGTCGGCCAGGTCGTCATGGACGAGTTCCACTTCTACGCCGACCCCGACCGCGGCTGGGCGTGGCAGGTGCCGCTCATCGAGCTGCCGCAGGCGCAGTTCCTGCTGATGTCGGCCACCCTGGGCGACGTCGACTGGCTGCGCGAGGACCTCGCCCGCCGCACCGGCCGCGCCACCGCCGTCGTCACCTCCGTGGAGCGGCCCGTGCCGCTGCACTACTCCTACGCCACCACGCCGCTGCAGGAGACGGTCGAGGAGCTGCTGTCCACCGACCGCGCCCCGGTGTACGTCGTGCACGCCACCCAGGCCGCGGCCGTGGAGCAGGCCCAGGCCCTCACCAGCGCGAAGGTCGCCACCCGCGAGCAGCGCGACGCCATCGCCGGGGCGATCGGGCACTTCCGCTTCGCCGCCGGCTTCGGCAAGGTCCTGAACCGGCTGCTGCGCATGGGCGTGGGCGTGCACCACGCCGGGATGCTGCCCAAGTACCGCCGCCTGGTGGAGACCCTGGCCCAGGCGGGCCTGCTGAAGGTCATCTGCGGCACCGACACCCTGGGCGTGGGCATCAACGTGCCCATCCGCACGGTGCTGTTCGCGGGCCTGACGAAGTTCGACGGCCGGCGCACCCGCCACTACCGCGCCCGCGAGTTCCACCAGATCGCCGGGCGCGCCGGACGGGCCGGGTTCGACACCGCCGGCACCGTGGTGGTGCAGGCGCCCGAGCACGAGGTGGAGAACGCCCGCCGCGTCGCCAGGGCCGGCGACGACCCCAAGAAGGTCAAGCGGGTGCAGAAGGTCAAGGCGCCCGAGGGGTTCGTGTCCTGGTCGGAGGCGACGATGCGCAAGCTCGTCGACGCCCAGCCCGAGCAGCTCACCTCCCACTTCCGCGTCAGCACCTCGATGCTGCTGAACGTCCTGCAGCGCCCCGGCGACCCCGTGGCGGCGATGCGCCACCTGCTGCTGGACAACCACGAGCCGCGCAAGCGGCAGCTGCAGCACGTGCGCCGCGCGGTGGAGCTGTTCCGCGCCCTGCTGGACGCCGGCGTGGTGGAGAAGCTGCCCGCGCCGCTGCCCGACGGCCGGCAGGTGCGGCTGGTGGGCGACCTGCAGCTGGACTTCGCGCTGAACCAGCCGCTGTCGCCGTTCGCGCTGGCCGTGGTCGACGACCTGCTGGAGCGCACCTCGCCCACGTACGCCCTCGACGTCGTCTCCGCCATCGAGTGCACCCTGGACGACCCGATGAAGGTCCTGCTCGCCCAGCAGTCCAAGGCCAAGGGCGAGGCGGTGGCCCGCATGAAGGCCGACGGGCTGGAGTACGAGGAGCGGATGGCGCAGCTGGAGGACGTCACCTGGCCCAAGCCGCTGGAGGAGGAGCTGCGCGCGGCGTACGAGACGTACCGGGCCGGCAACCCGTGGGTGGCCGACTACGAGGTGCGCCCGAAGTCCGTGGTGCGCGACATGTTCGAGCGCGCCATGACGTTCGGCGACTTCGTCGCCTTCTACCAGCTGGCCCGCTCCGAGGGCCTGGTGCTGCGCTACCTCAGCGACGCCTACAAGGCGCTGCGCCAGAGCGTGCCGGAGGACGCGCGCACCGAGGAGGTCACCGACGTCGTGGAGTGGCTGGGGGAGGTCGTGCGCCAGACCGACTCCAGCCTGCTGGCCGAGTGGGAGAAGCTGCGCGCCGGCGACGACGTGGACGTGCTCTCCGCCGTCGCCCCCGCCGAGGACGAGGCGCCGCCGGTCACCGCCAACGCCCGCGCCTTCCGGGTGCTGGTGCGCAACGCGGTGTTCCGGTTCGTGGAGCTGGCCGCCCTGGACCGCCCCGAGCAGCTGGCGGCGCTGGACGGCTCGCCCGACGCGGACACCTGGGCCGACCAGCTCGACGCCTACTACGAGGAGCACGACTCCCTGGGCACCGGCCCCGACGCGCGCGGCCCGCACCTGCTGCAGGTCGACGACGGCTCCGGCCCGCACCCCAAGGGCTCCGCGCGCCGCTGGTACGTGCGCCAGGTCGTCGACGACCCCGCCGGGGACCGCGACTGGGCCGTGGTGGCCGAGGTCGACCTGGACGCCTCCGACGAGGCGGGCGCGGCGGTGCTGCGGGTGGCGGGGCTGCTGCGGCTGTAGGCCGCCGCTCCGTCGCCCGGGTGAACCGCCGCGCGGGGCCGTCAACCCGCCGCGCGCCGGTGCCGGCACGGCGGGGGCGAGGTACCCCGCCCCGTCGCGCGCCCTGCCCGGCGCGCCCCGCGCGGCGCCGGCGCTGGGGCCCGGGGCGCTGTTCGGGCGCCTGGGCGGCGACGAGTTCGCCGTCGTGCGGCCCGCCGCGACCGCACCGGCGGGCTGAGCGGCCCCGCGCCCGCCACCGCCGCGCCGGTGCGGGGGCGCGCCCGCTCAAGCCGGGCCGCGCGCGTGCCGATGCCCCGGGTGTGCGAGGGCCCGAGGAGAGCGCACGGCTCGCCGCGCTGGAGGAGCACCGGCCGGCCGCCGGCGGCGACGACCGCGCCGACCTGGACGCCGTGGTGCGCCTGGCGGCGGCGCTGACCGGTGCCCCCGTGGTCACCGTCAGCCTCATCGACGCCGCGCGGCAGTGCCACCTCAGCGCCGTGGGCCCCCTGTCCGCGGAGACCGCCGTGGAGGAGTCCCTGTGCGCCGTCGCGTTCCGCTCCGGCGACCTCGTGCACGTCCCCGACGCCCGCCTGCACCCGGTGCACCGGCACAACCCGCACGTGGACGGGCGCCTGGCCTCGATGCGCCTGTACGCCTCCGCCCCGCTCGTCACCACCGACGGGCACGCCCTGGGCACCCTGTGCGTCTTCGACACCGTCGCGCGCGCCCTGGACGAGCGGCAGCTCGCGGGCCTGCGCGACCTCGCCGAGGTCGCCGTGTCCCTGCTGCAGCGGCGCCGGGAGGCCCGCCGCGCGGAGCTGCTGGCCGTCGAGGCGGACGAGCAGCGCGCCCTGGCGCAGCTGGTGCTGGACGAGGTGGCCGACGCGCACCGGCAGCTCGCCGCGCACGCCGCGCGGGTGGAGGCGCTGGCGCGGGCCTCCGCGGCGGTGGCCACGGCCGACGACCCGCGCACCGCGATCTGCGAGGCGGTGCGCGACCTGTGCGGCGCCGACGTGGCCTACCTGGCCCAGCCCGGCCCGGACGGGGTGCTCACCACCACCGCCGCGGTGGGGATGCAGGGGGTGCACCTGCGCCTGGACCCGCGCCGCGACACCAGCCTGGTGCTGGACGCCTACCTGGGCCGCGAGCAGCTCTTCGAGCCGGACGTGCCCGCGCACCCGCGCGCCAGCCGCGCCGTCGTGGAGGCCTGCGGGACGGCCTCGGCGGTGTGGCAGCCGGTGCTGCGCCGCGGCTGCGAACCGGTGGGGGTCCTCGCGGTCGTGTGGCAGCGGCCCGTGGCGGAGCTGCCGGCGGGGGTCTCGGCGACCCTGGCCACCCTGGCCGGGGAGGCCGCGCACGCCCTGGAGCGCGCGGAGCTGCTGGAGCGGCTGGAGCGGGCCGCTGAGCACGACGCGCTGACGGGCCTGCCCAACCGCCGCCGCTGGGACGAGGTCGCCGCCGCCGAGGTGGCGCGCGCGGCGCGCACGGGCGCGCCGCTGACGTTCGCGCTGATCGACCTGGACCGCTTCAAGAAGTTCAACGACACCCGCGGCCACCTCGCCGGCGACGAGCTGCTGCGCGAGTTCGCCGCCGCCGCCGGCGCCCAGCTGCGCGAGGAGGACACCCTGGCGCGCTGGGGCGGGGAGGAGTTCGTGCTGGCCCTGCCCGGCTGCGACGCGGCCGGGGCGGTGGCGGTGGCCGACCGCGTCCGCGCCGTCGTGCCGCGCGGGCAGAGCTGCACGGTGGGGGTGGCGCAGTGGGCGCCGGGCCGCTCGCCCGCCGAGGTGCTCGCCGCCGCCGACGCCGCGCTGTACCGCGGCAAGCAGGCCGGGCGCGACGCCACCGTCACCTGCTGACCCGCGCCGCGCCGCGGGCAGCGCCCGGGCCGCGGGGCCCGGGCGCTGCCCGCGGGCGTCAGCCGACGAGCGTGGCCGGCTCGGGGGCCGTGCTGGGCTCGGCGGTCACGGTGGACTCGGCGACGGCGCCGGAGCTGCGCAGGCGGTGGGTGGGGATGCGCAGGCCGAGGCTGTCGGCGATCGCGTGGAACACCTCGGTGTTGTCCAGCACGTGCCCGAAGCGGGCGGCACCGGGGCCGGAGGCGGCGATGGTGACGTCCTCGACGGTGTGCACGCAGTTCGTCTCGTCCAGCGGCAGGTTGCCGATCTGGACGACCGCGCCGGGGTCGCGCTCGGGGTTGGGCACGGCCCGCTCGGTGGCCGGGTCCTCCAGCGCGGGCTGCGCCAGCACCGGGTTGTGCGCGAAGTCGTCCGGGTGGTCGGGGTGGTTCGACCAGCCGAAGAACAGCTGCACGTCGGGGTTGGGGTCGTCGGGGAACCCGTCGCCGTCCGCGTCGACGTAGGTGGGGAACCCGGCGTCGGCGTACACGCCGTTGGCCTGGCGGGCGGGCTCGTCGTCGGCGGCGTCCTTGGACAGGCTGTGCGTGCCGGCGATGCTCATGGCGTGGTTGTGGTCGGCGGTGACGACGATGAGGGTGTCGTCGCGGCCCTCGGCCCACTCCTTGGCGACGCCGACGGCCTGGTCGAGCTCGATGGTGTCGTAGACGGCGCGGGGGCCGTCCAGGGGGTGCTCGGACTTGTCGATCGAGGCGCCCTCCACCATGAGGAAGAAGCCCTTGTCGTTCTGCTCCAGGACCTTCAGGGCGGCGCGGGTCATCTCGACCAGGCCGGGCTGGTCGGTGAACTGCCCGAGCACCTCGGGGTTCGGGGTGATCTCGCGGTCGATGTAGACGTTGAGGTTGCCCAGCGTGAAGGTGCCCAGCAGCTTCTCCGGGGTCCCGGCGGCCATGACGGAGTTCAGCTCCGCGCGGGTGCCGGCGTAGGCGAAGCCCTTGTCCTTGAACTCCTCGACGAGGTTGCGCTCGTCGGTGCGGCGCGAGCCGGTCTGCGACTGCGGCAGGAACGTGGCGCGCCCGCCGCCCATGAGCACGTCGGGCATCTGCCCGGGCTGCAGGGCCTGCTCCATGATGTCCACGTACTCGGAGCGGCGGCGGGTGTGGGCGAACACCGCGGCCGGGGTGGCGTCCTGGACCTCGGCGGTGGTGACGATGCCGATGGACATCTCGCGCGAGCGCTTGAGGACCTCGGCCATCGTCTCGACCTTGGGGCTGCGCGCCGGGTCGGGGTCGTTGCCGGGGTAGACGCCCATGGCGTTCACGGCGGTCTTGTGGCCGGTCATGTAGGCCGACATCGAGTTCGCCGAGTCGGTGGCGATGGCGTCGGAGCCGGAGGTGGTGACGTTCCCGCGGAACTCCATGCGGTCCATCTCGAGCAGGCCCTTGTACTTGCCCTCGACGATGCCCTTGGACAGGATCCGCGCACCGGTGATGGCCGCGGCGCCCATGCCGTCGCCCAGGAAGAAGATGACGTTCTTGGCCTTCTGGCCCTCGGCGTCGGCCAGGACGACCTCGTGCCGCACCTCGGCCCGCGCGGTGCCGGCGGAGGAGGTGACCTCGGCGGAGACGGTGAAGGTGCCGGCCTCCGGGTACACCAGGCCCTCGTAGGTGACCTCCACGGAGTCCTCGGCGGAGCTGGTGCGCAGCGGGGCCGGGCTGAGCAGGGCGGCGGGGCCGTCCTCGCTGCTGAGGCGGATGACGATGCGGGTGCTCTCGGGGTCCACGCCGGTGGCCTCGATGCGCAGGTCGAAGGTGGCGCCCACCTGGAACTTCGCGCGGTCCAGCGGCAGGACCCTCAGGGCGCTGGTGCCGGCGGTGGTGCTGCGCGCGGCGCGGCGCACGACGCCGGTGAAGGCGTGCGGGTCCTTGTGGTTCAGCTGCGCGTACTGCGCCGCGGTCGCGGTGGCGGTGGGGGCCGCCGCGGCGCTGCGCAGGCCGCTGCCCCACACGATCGCGGTGGCCAGGCCGCCGGCGCCGGTGCCCAGCAGCCCGCGGCGGGTGAAGAACCCCCCGCGCGCGCCGTCGTCGTCCTGATCTCCGTCGTGCTGAGAACGCTTATCAGACAAGGGGTCCGACCTCTCGCGTGGTCCGCGGCCGGGGCCGTGGACGTGCCCGTGGGTGCGGGCACAACCTCCCAGCGGGTGCCGAACCGCGCGCCAACGGCGGGTGGACGCCGGCGCAACGGACCCCGACGCGGAGGGGTTCGGCGGAGGGGTGCGG
>NZ_JAAALM010000195.1 GCF_009906395.1 Kineococcus indalonis | reverse complement strand
GCCCCCGTGCTCGTCCCCGCCGAGGGCCCGCACCGCACCGCCGCCGAGCTCGCCGAGGCGTGCCTGGAGGCCGCCCGCCGCGGCGCCGTCGTGCGCGCCGCCCGCGGCGGGCCCCGCGGCGCGGCCGTCCTGGCCGTCCCCCTCACCGGCGCCGGCGGCACCGCCCTGGGCGCCCTGGGCGTGCTCGCCGCCGCACCGCGCACCTTCGACGACGCCGACGCCGCCGTCCTGGCCCAGCTCGCCCAGGACGTCGCCGCCCACCTGGAGCTGGCCGGCGGGCCCGCCCCCGGGGACCCGGCCGACCAGCTGCGCTGGCAGCTCGCCGTGGACGCCGCCCGCATCGGCAGCTTCGACTGGGACCTCACCACCGGCGAGCTGACCTGGGACGACCGCCTGCGCGAGCTGTTCGGCTTCCCCCGCGCCCGCTTCACCGGGCCCCTGGAGGAGTTCACCGACGTCCTGCACCCCGACGACCTGCCCCGCGTGCAGGAGGCGCTGCGCGCCGCGATCGACGCCGTCGACGACTACGAGGCCGAGTACCGCGTCGTGCGCCCCGACGGGGACGTGCGCTGGCTCAAGGCCCGCGGCACCGTCCTCGCCGGCCCCGACGGCGCAGCGGCCCGCCTCCTCGGCGCCGCCTACGACACCACCGCCGACCGCGAGTCCGACGCCCGCGTCACCCGCGTGCTGGAGACCATGTCCTCGGCGTTCTTCTCCCTGGACCGCGACTGGCGCTTCACCTACGTCAACGCGCACGCCGAGAAGCTGCTGGGGCGCTCGCGCACCGAGCTGCTCGGCGGGGACGTGTGGGAGCTGTTCCCCGACGCCCTCGGCGCGCGCTTCGAGACGCAGTACCGCGCGGCCGTCGCCACCGGCCGGGCCGTGGAGTTCGAGGAGCACTACCCCGAGCCGCTGAACGCCTGGTACGAGGTGCGCGCCTGGCCCGGCCCCGACGGGCTGTCCGTGTACTTCCACGACGTCACCGGCCGGCGCGCCGCCGTGGAGGAGGCCGAGCGCGCCTCGGCGGCCACCGCGCAGGCCGCCGAGCGGCTGCGGGTGCTCGTCGGCGTCAGCGAGGACCTCTCCGAGACCCTGGACGCCGAGGAGGGCGTGGCCCGCCTGGGCCAGCACCTGGTGCCCACGCTCGCCGACTGGTGCGTGGTCACCCTCCTGGACGAGCACGGCGACTTCCGCGACATCGGCGCCGCCCACGTCGACCCCTCCCTGCTGCCGCTGGTGCGCGAGTACCAGGAGCGCCGCCTGCACGCCCTGGACGCCGGCGCGCCCCTGCACCGGGCGCGCACCACCGGCCGCAACGTCGTCGTGGACACCGGCGCCGCCGAGGAGCTGTGCCGGCACCTCAGCGACGAGCGCACCTGCGAGGTGGTGCGCGAGCTGGCCCCGGAGTCGATGGTGGTGCTGCCGCTGCGCGCGCGCGGGCGCCTGGTGGGCGCGGTGACCCTCTTCCGCGGCGCGCAGCGCCCCGGCTTCTCCTCCGACGACCTGCTCACCGCCACCGAGATCGCCGACCGCGCCGGCCTGGCGCTGGACAACGCGCGCCTGTACGGCGCGCAGCAGCGCATCGCCGAGGGGCTGCAGCGCAGCCTGCTCACCGCCCCCGTGCACCCCGAGCACCTGCGCGTGGCCGTGCGCTACCACCCCGCCGCGCAGGCCGCCCAGGTCGGCGGCGACTGGTACGACGCCTTCCCCCACCCGGGCGGCTCCACCCTCGTCGTCATCGGCGACGTCATGGGCCACGACGTGGACGCCGCCGCCGCGATGAGCCAGGTGCGCAACCTGCTGCGCGGCGTCGCCGTCGCCGGTTCCGGCACCCCCGGGGAGGTGCTGCGCGGGCTCGACGCGGCGATGGCGACCCTGGGCCTGGTCACCACCGCCACCGCCGTGGTCGCCGCGCTGGAACCGGCGGCCGCGCAGGACCGCGCCCGCGCCGGCGGGGACGCCGCCCTGCTGCGCTGGGCCAACGCCGGGCACCCGCCGCCGGTGCTGCTGGCCCCCGACGGCACCGTGCGCGCCCTGGAGGGCCCCGTGCACGACCTGCTGCTGGGCATCGACGCCGAGCAGGTGCGCCACGAGCACGAGCTGCTCCTGGAGCCCGGCTCCACCCTGCTGCTGTACACCGACGGCCTGGTGGAGCGCCGCGACCAGCCCGTCGACGAGGGCGTGCGCCGCCTCGTGGCCGCCGTCGCCGACCTCGCCGGCGCCGACCTGGACGAGCTGTGCGACGCGGTGCTGGAGCGCCTGGTGCCGCGCGGCGCCGAGGACGACGTGGCGCTGGTGGCGGTGCACGTGCGCGCCGGCTGCGCGAGCGCCTGAGGGCCGCGCGGGCCCGCCCCGGCCCGGGGCGCGTGCCGGCGAGGTCGCCCGCACGCACGACGCCGGCCGGGACTCGTGGTCTTCCCCTCCACGTGCCCCGGCCGGCGCCGCGACCATCCTGCCACCGCTGCGGGGCCGGTGGGAACCCCGGGGCCCGCGGGTTCGGAGGGCGGGGTGGGGGCTTCCCGGACAGGATGGGCGCATGTGCGACGTCACGCCGCGAGCGGAGGTGGCCCTGCCGGCCGACCTGTCCGCGGCCCGGCGGGCCCGCACCTTCCTGCGCGCCTCGCTGTGCCGGGTGCACCAGGACGCCGCCCTGGAACGGGCCCTGCTGCTGCTGTCCGAGCTGGCCGTCAACGCGGTGCGCCACGGCCTGCCCCCGGTGCGCGCCGCGGTGGACTGCCGCGTGGCGGTGCTGCGCCTGGTCGTCAGCGACGGCAGCCGCGAGCGCCCGCAGCACAAGCGCTCCCCGCTGGAGGCGGAGTCCGGGCGCGGCGTGGACCTCGTCGACGCCCTCAGCGAGGCGTGGGGGGTGCGGGTCGAGCGGCACGGCAAGAGCGTGTGGTGCGACCTGAAGGGCTGACGCGCAGAAGGGCCGACGCGCCGGGGGGAGGCGAGCTCCGGCTCAGCGGGCCAGCACGCGCACCGCGGCGATGGCCACGTCGTCGTCGCTGCCGCCGGGCAGCATCCGGCGGATCAGCTCGTCGCACAGCTGCTCCAGCGGCGCGCCGGCCAGCTCCGCCACGGTGTCGTGCAGCTGCGCCAGGCGCTCCTCCATCGAGCGGTCGCGCCGCTCCACCAGGCCGTCGGTGAACAGCAGCACCGTCGAGCCCAGCGCCAGGCGCGCCTCGTGCTGCACCCGCTCGCCGTGCGTGCCCAGGCCCACGACCAGCCCGTCGCCGGCCAGCTCGCCCACCGAGCCGTCCGGGCCCACCACCACCGGCGGCAGGTGGCCCGCGGTGCACCAGCGCACCAGGCGCTCGCCGCCCTCGGAGTGCGCGTCCAGCTGCAGCACCACCGCCGTGGCCAGCGTCGTCACCCCCAGGCCCTCCAGGAGGCGGTCCAGGCGCTGCAGCACCTCGCGCGGCTGCGCGGAGCGGTCGTAGGCCACCGCCCGCACCAGCGTGCGCAGCTGGCCCATCGCCGCCGCCGCCGACACGTCGTGGCCCATGACGTCGCCGATGACGACGGTCGTGGCGCCGTCCGGCTGCGTGAACGCGTCGTACCAGTCGCCGCCGACCTGCGCGGCCTCGGCGGCCGGGGCGTAGCGGGTGACGACCTCCAGGCCGGGCGCGTCGCTGGGCCGGGTCAGCAGGCTGCGCTGCAGCGTCTCCGAGGAGCGGCGCTGCTGCGCGTACAGCCGCGCGTTCTCCAGCGCCACGCCGGCGCGCGCGCCCAGGTCGGTGGCGGTGCGCAGGTCGTCCTCGGTGAACGCCGGGCGGTCCGGGCCGCTGAGCAGGGTCAGCGCGCCGGTGACCTGCCCGCGCGCGCGCAGCGGCACCACGATCGCGCTGCCCAGGCCCAGGCGGCGCATCAGCGCGATCGTCCCCTGGTCGCGCACGCCGCGGACCATGTCGGCCTCGGTGACCTTCAGCAGGCTCGGGCCCAGCTGCCCGCGCAGCACCCGCATCGACACGGAGGTGTCCAGCAGGTCCGCCTGCAGGCGCTGGAAGCGCCGCGCGTCCGCGGCGCGCTCGGGGCGCGCGTGCGCGGCGCGGATGTGCCGGGTGCGCCCGGAGGAGTCCAGCACCGTGGCGAACGCCCACTCCGCCAGGCCCGGCACCACCAGCGAGGGCAGCAGGTCCTGCGCCTCGTCCGGGTCGAGCACGGCGGACAGCTCCTCGGTGACCTGCGAGAGGAACTCCAGGCGGCGGCGGGCGTCGCGGGCGACGTCCAGGGCGGCGTCGCGCTCGCGCTCGGCCTGCACGCGCAGCGTCACGTCGGACTGCACGCCCACGTGGTGGGTGATGCGCCCGGAGGTGTCGCGCACCGGGGAGATGACGACCTCGTTCCAGAACGCGGTGCCGTCCTTGCGGTAGTTCAGCAGCAGCTCGGTGACGGTGCCGCCCGAGCGCAGGCCCTCGCGGATGCGGCGCACCGCCTCCCGGTCGGTGCCCGGGCCCTGCAGGAAGCGGCAGTTGCGCCCCAGGACGTCCTTGCCGTAGCCGGTGACCTTCTCGAAGGCGGGGTTCACCCACACCAGGGGGTCGTCGTCCTGGTTCGGGTCGGAGATCGTGAAGGACAGGTCGCTGGCGAGCACGGCACGGCTGTGCAGCTGCTCGGCGGACTCGCGCGCCCCGCGCACCAGCGCCTCCTCGCGCAGCGGCAGCAGCACCACCAGCGTCAGGGCGCTGAGCTGCTCCAGGGGCGCCTCGTGCAGCGGCAGGCCCACCACCCACAGCGCCTCGCGGGCGCCGGCGAGGTCGTTGCCGCGCGCGGCGCTGACCCGCTCGCCGCCCACGGGCTGGCCGCGCGCGATGCGCGAGAGGGGGCTGGCGGGCAGGCCGCTGGCGGGGTCGGACAGCTCCGAGCCGTCGGAGGCCTGCAGGCCCGCCGAGCGCGACCACTCGTCCACCGGGCACGGCAGGACGGCGTGGGGGGCCAGCTGCTCGGCGAGGGGGTTGGCGTAGAGGACCGTGCCGTCGGAGGTGCGCACCAGCAGCACCGCACCCGGCTGGTTGTGCACCACGCTGGGCAGGGTGTCCGTCACCGCGTCGCGCGCCAGCGCGGCGTTGGTCCCGTCCATCCCGGCGAGCCTAACCCGGCGGCGCGGCGCGCTCCATCGCTGGTGCCCGCCCGTGCTGCGGACGGGTGGCAGCGGGCGGGGCCGCCCGCTGCCGGCGGCGCTTGTCCTCGTACATGCGCCGGTCGGCGGCGGTGAGCAGGCCGGCGAGGTCCGCGCCGGGCGCGACGGCCACCGCCCCCAGGGAGGTGCCCACCCGGGCGCTGCCCCCGCCGGGCAGCGGCACCGGCGCGCCGACGGCGGCGCGCAGCGCCCCCAGCACCGCGCGCGTGGCCGGCGCGGCCGGTGCGCCGGTGTGCAGCAGCACCACGAACTCGTCCCCGCCCGGGCGCGCCAGGACGCCGTGGCCGTCGACGACCGCGGCGGCGCGGCGCACCACCGCGCGCAGCACCTCGTCGCCCGCGTCGTGGCCGAAGGTGTCGTTGACGGCCTTGAAGCCGTCCAGGTCGAGCAGCGCCAGCGTCCAGCCGGCCCCGCCGCCCGCACCGGCCGCGCCGGCCGCGCCGGCGACGTGCCGGTCGAAGTGCGCGGCCAGGCCGCGGCGGGTGTGCGCCCCCGTCAGCTCGTCGCGCTGGGCGGCGGCCGCCGCGACCTGCGCGAGCTGGGCGCGCCGGCCCTGCAGCAGCGCCAGCACCAGCGACAGCGCCAGGGCCGCGCCGGCGGTGCCCAGCGTGGCCGCCCCCGGGCCCGGTGCCGCGCCCGGCGCGCCGGCGGCGGTCAGCCGGGAGGCGACCAGCGCGCTGACGGCCAGCGGCGCCAGCACCTGCGCGGCGACGGTGACGACGAGCACCAGGTGCGGGTGGCTGCGCTGCGCCAGCCGCGGCAGCGGCGCGGTCGCCCCGGGCGCCGGCGGGCCGGTGCGCAGGTTCGCCACGAGCGGGACGACGGCGCCCAGCACCACGCACGCGATGCCCGCGCTGCCGGTGGGGGCGGCCTCGCGGGTCAGGCTGAGCACCACGACGGCGTCGCCGAGCACGAGCAGGGCCACCCCGGCGGCCGTGGCGGCCAGCAGCGCGCTGGCGCGCCGGTCCGGGCGCGGCGCCGTCCACGCCGCGCCGACGACGGCCCCGAGGGCGGCGGCGGCCACCGCGGCGTCGAAGAAGCAGAACAGCGAGTACGAGCGCCCGTCGTCGACGAGGGCCCCCAGGGGGGTGGTGAGCAGCAGCAGGGCGGTGACGCTGACGGTCACCTGGGCCTGGGCGACCCCGCGCCGCCACGTCCAGCGGCGCCCGCCGGCCGGCGGGGTGGCGTGCGCGAGCAGGCCCAGCAGGGCGGTGTAGCGCACGACCTGCAGGGCGACGGTGACGCCCGGCTCGAACTCGCGGTCCGCGAAGCTCAGGCCCGTGGGGTCCACGGTGAGCAGCCAGTACGCGTCGCCCAGGGCCGTCAGGGCCACGTAGGCGGTGAGGAGGGCGACGGCCCGGCGCGCGCGGCGGCCCGGCGCCAGCGCGGCCACCGCGGTGAACAGCAGCGTGGCGAGGACCTCCCCGCCCACGACGGCGGTGTCGATCGAGCCGCCGTAGCGGGCCAGCAGCACCGCCCAGCCGGCGAGCACCGCGGCCACCAGCGCCGCGCACGCGCGGCGGCGCCGCGGCGCGGTCCACCGCCCCGCGCGCGGCCCCTGGAC
>NZ_JAAALM010000194.1 GCF_009906395.1 Kineococcus indalonis | reverse complement strand
CGCCCCGCACCGCTCCGCCTTCGCCGCCCGTCGCGCGGGCGGCGAAGGCGGAGCGGTGCGGGGCGCGGTGGTCGTCGTGACGGAGATCACGTCCCGGACCGGCCCCTGGGCGGCCCCCGGGGGCAGCGCACCGGGCGCCACCCTCACTACACTCGGGCCCGCCGGTGCTGCCCCGCGGCGCCGGTGACGACCCGCCACCTGCAGGTGTGAGGACAGTGCTGTCCGCGGTTCGAGGAGCAGACGACCGGCGCCCGCGCCGGTCACCGTCCGAGACCAGGAGGTACGCGATGGACCAGAACACCCCCGTGGAGACCACCGACGTGAGCATCGACGTGCGCGACGCCGCCGAGCTGACCACCGTCGCCAACCCGCGCCGCGTGCGTCTCTGACGTCGCGGCCCGACCGCCGGGGCCGGTCCCGCACCCGCGGGGCCGGCCCCGGCGCCGTTCCCTCCCCGGCCGCGCGCACCGGCCCCCGGCCCCGCCGGCGCCTCAGGCGTCGTGCAGCAGGCCCGCCCGGTGCCAGCGGTGCATCAGCTCGAAGCCGTTGTCGCCGGTGACCCACGGCACCCGGCTGTCCCGCGGCGCCGCCGCCGCCGTCAACGGGTGACCACCCGCCAGCAGCTGCTCGGCCGGCGTCAGGCGCCGGATGGCCACGCCCGCCACCCGCTCCGGGGCCGCCGCCACGAACTCCGCGTACAGCGTCGGGTCGTGCTGGCCGTCGTCGCCCACCAGCAGCCACGTCACCTGCGGCAGCTCCCGCGCCAGGCGCGCCAGCGTGCCGCGCTTGTGGGCGCTGCCGTCGCGGAACCAGCCGGTGTTCGTCGGCCCCCAGTCCGTCAGCAGCAGCGGGCCCTCCGGGTAGCCGTTGTGCCGCAGGAAGCGCGTCAGCGTCGGCGCCACGTTCCACGCCCCCGTGGACAGGTACAGCACCGGTGAGCCGGGGTTCTCGGCCACGAACTGCTGGTACATCTCCGCCATGCCGTTGACGGGCACGCGGGCCCGCTCGTTGAGCACGAAGCTGTTGTACGCCGCCAGCAGCGGGCGCGGCAGGCGCGTCACCACCACCGTGTCGTCGATGTCGGACAGCAGCCCCAGCTGCGGCTGCGGGCCCACGACGACCACCCGCGCGGTGCCGCGGTGCTCGCGCGCCGCCTCCGGCACGAGCTCCGCGCCGCCCTCGGTGTCGTCGTCCACCCGCTCGGCGGCCGCCTGCAGCGCCCCGGCGTCCACCTCCGCGCCCGGGCCCACCGTCAGGGTGATCGGGTGCACGCCCGGCGGCAGGTCCACCTCCACGACCTCGTCGAGGTAGCCGCCGCGGTCGGTGCGCAGCCGCAGCCGCCGGCCCGCCAGGTGCACCGTGACGTCCGCACCGGCCACCGGCACCGTCAGGAAGTTGCGCCACCCGCGCACGCTGCGCACCGCGTCGCGCTCCGCCTCCGCGGCGTCGTCCTCGCGCCCCAGCAGCACCCGGCCCAGCACCCGCACCCACCCCGGCCCCCCGTAGCACGGGTAGGCCACCGCCCGGGCGTGGTAGCCGCGCCGGCGCAGGCCGGAGCCGACCACGCCCTTGACGGCGTCCTCCACCCGCGCGGCCCGGTGCAGGCCGTGCTCGCCCGGCCGGGCGGCCAGGTCCAGCTCGCGCAGCTGCCCCAGGTCGCGCAGCGCCTCCTCGCGCCGTCGCGGCCGCGCCCCGCCCGTCGTGGTACCCCGCGTGATCACGGGACCCACGCTAACGGGGCTCGAACCCCGCGGCGAGGCGGCGGAAGCCCTCCTCCAGCGGCACCCGCGGCGCCCACCCCAGCGCCTCGCGCGTGCGGCGCTGCTCGAACCAGTGCGCCGTGGACAGCTGCTCGGCCAGGAAGTGCGTCATCGGCGGCTCGTCGGCCACCCGCAGCCCCGTCCAGACGCGCTCCACCACGCTGCCGGCGACCTTCGCCAGGCCCGAGGGCACCCGCCGGGTCGGCGCCGGCACCCCCGCGGCCTCGCACACGCTGGCCAGCCACTCCGCCACCGTGCGCGGCTCGCCGTTGGTGACGACGAACGCCTGCCCGTGCACGTCCTCGGCGCGGTCCAGCGCCGCCACGAGCGCGTCGACGGCGTTGTCCACGTACGTGGTGTCCACCAGGGCGGTGCCGTCGTCCAGCAGCGGCAGCCGCCCGGCGCGCGCCCGGTCGGCGATGCGCTGCACCAGCTGCGTGTCGCCCGGGCCCAGCACGATGTGCGGGCGCACCGCGACGACCGCGAAGCCGGGGGCGTCCGCCTCCAGCGCCAGCAGCTCCGCCTGCGCCTTGGTCACCGCGTACGAGCCGCGCGCCGCCGCCGGGTCGGCGGGCGTGGTGCCCACCCCCACCAGCGCCGCGCCGCCGTGCGCCACCGAGGGCGAGCTGACCATGACGAACCGCCGCGCCCCCGCCGCGCGCGCCGCGGCCAGCAGCCGCTCGGTGCCGCGCACGTTGGTCTCCACGTACTCCGCGTGCGGACCGGTGATCGACACCTTCGCGGCCAGGTGCACCACGGCGTCCACGCCCTCGCAGGCGCGCTGCACCGCCGCGGCGTCCGTCACCGAGCCGAGGACCTCCTCCAGGCCCTCCAGCCCGGCCGGGCGGCGCTGCAGCACCCGCACCGCGTCGCCGCGGCGGGCCAGGGCCAGGGCGGTCTCGCGGCCCAGCATGCCGCTGGCGCCGGTGACGAGGACCTTCACGCGAGCCTCCCGGCGCGGTCGCCGGCCAGGACCCGCTCCGCCCAGGCGGCGACGCGGACCCGGTCGATCTTGGAGTTGTGCCGCACGTCCGTGGGCAGGGCGGGCACCAGCAGCACCGCGGCCAGGTTCCTGCCGGTGGCCCGGCGGACCTGGCGCGCCAGCGGCGGGGGAGCGACGGTGGTGCGCCGCACCGGCCCCGTCACCGCGGTCTCGGCCTCGGCGACCACGACGAGCTGGCGCGCCGCGCGCGGCCCGACGCCCACCAGCGCCGCGCGGGCGATGCCGGCCACGCGCTCGGCGCGCTGCTCCACCCCCACGGGGGTGACGACCTCGTCGGCGGTGACCACGACGTGCGCCAGGCGCCCCTCGACCCACACCCGGCCCGCCTCGTCCAGGTGCCCGACGTCGCCGGTGCGGTGCCAGCGGCCGGAGCCGAGCGCGCCGGCCAGCTCGGCGTCCGGGCGCACCCGCACGCTCGCGGCGGTGGTGCCCCACAGCTGGTCGTAGCGGTCCTTCACGTGCTCGCCGCCCACCACGACCTCGCCCGTCACCCCAGGCGCGGCGGAGACCTCCTCCGACGCGCGCCCGTCGGCGTCCAGCGGGGCCACGCCCACCACGACGCCCGGCACGGGCCGGCCCACGCAGGTGCCCTCGCCCTCACCGGCCTCGAGCACCTCCGACAGGCTCACGTCGGTGGCGGGCAGCACCTCGGTGGCGCCGTAGGGGGTGCGCGGGTCGGCCAGCGGCATCAGCTCGCGCACCCGCTGCAGCAGCGCGGTGGGCACCGGCGCCCCGGCGGACAGCAGCACCCGCACCCCGGCCAGCGCCTCGCGGCGCGGCGCGTCCAGGGCGTCCGCGGTGGCCAGCACGTTCACGACCGCCGCCGGCGCCAGGAACGCCGAGGTGGCGCCGCCGGCGGCGACCGCGTCGGCCAGCGCCCGCGCCGTCAGCGTCGCCGGCTTCGTCACGTCCATCGCCGGCACCACGCAGGTGGCGCCCAGCGCGGGCCCGAACAGCGCGAACGGCGCGAACGCCGACACCAGCGGGTGGCCCGGCCCGGTGCGGATCACCGCGCCCATCGCCGTGGCCAGCCGCGCCAGCTGCGCGTGCGTGTAAACCACGCCCTTGGCCGGGCCGGTGGAGCCGGAGGTGAACAGCACCGCGCCCTCGGCGCCGGCGGCCGGCTCCGGCGGCAGCGGGGTGCCCCCGGCCAGGCGGTTGCGCCCGAGCTCGGCCACCTCCAGCAGGGTCGCCTCGGCGCCGGTGGCGCGCAGCGCGGCGCCGCCGACCGGCCCGGCGGCGATGCGCCGGCCGGGCCAGCGCAGCGCCCGCGCGGCCGCCAGCGCCCTGGGCACCCCGACCACCCAGTCCACGCCGCTGCCGGTGACCGCGCGCGTCAGGCCGCGCACGCCCAGCCCGGCGTCGGCCACGACCGCGACCGCGCCCACGCGCAGCACCGCGTACAGCGCCGCGGTCAGGTCCGCGCCCGGGGGCACCAGCAGGGAGACCCGCTGCCCGGGGAGCACACCCAGCTCCTGCAGGCCCGCGGCGAGCTCGCGGGTGCGCCGCGCCAGCAGCGACCAGCCGATCGCCCGGGAGGTGCCGTCCGCGGCGACCTCCACCACGGCCGGGCCCTCGTCGCCGGAGCGCTCCTCCAGCGCCGCCCACAGCCGCGGCGGCCCGTCGCTCCCGCCGTCCGCCGCGGCGGCGCCGGGCGCGTCACCCGCGCCGGTCGCGTCGGCTCCCCCGGGGGCGCTCGCCACGCGCTCGCCCAGCCAGTCCAGCACCACCGGGGCGAAGCGGTCGTCCTCCGGGACCAGGTGGCTGGCCCCGGCGAGGCGGTGCACGTCCGCCCGCGGCAGCCGGCGGCGCCAGTCGCGCAGGAACCGCTCGCCGAAGACGGGGTCGCGCGGGCCCCACACCACCAGCGCCGGCACGCCGGCCGCCCGCAGCTGCTCCACGCCCTCGCCCACCGCGTCCAGCGCGGGCCGGCTGGGGTGGTCGTGGCCCACGGGCACGTCGGCGACGAAGTCCTCCACGCCGGCGCGGTCCTGCGCCGTGCGGTACGGCAGCCGGTACGCCGCGCGCACGTCCGCCGCCAGCCGCGGCTTCGGCAGCTCCAGCGTGGTGCGCAGGAACAGGTCCGCGCGGCGCGTCACCAGCGGCAGCACGCCCGGCAGGGTCGCCGCGCGCAGCGCTCCCGGCGCCGGCGCGTCCGCGGGGTAGGAGGCGGCGGTGTTCGCCACGACCAGTCCGGCCAGCCGCGCCCCGCCCGCCCCGGCGCGGTGCCGCCCGGCGCCCTCGCCGGTGCTGCGGGCCAGCTCCCCGGCCGCCCAGCCGGTGACGACGATGCCGCCCCAGTCCTGGCCCACGGCCACCACCGGGCCGGTCAGCTCCAGCGCGTCCATCACGTTGGCCAGGTCCGCGGTGCGCTGCGCGAGCGTGCGGTGCACGCCGGTGCGCTCGGAGAAGCCCATCTCCAGCTGGTCCACGGCCACCACGCGCCACGGCACCGGCGCCGCGGAGGCCGCCGCGGCCAGGTGCCGCCACAGGTACGACCAGGTGGGGTTGCCGTGGACGCACACCAGGGTGCCCGCGACCTCGCCCTCGGCGGCGCCGGGAGCGGTGTCCAGCAGGTGCCAGGTGCGCGGCACGCCGGCGCTGTCGGGGGCCTGCACCAGCCGCGACCAGCGCGGGTCCAGGCCGGGCAGCCCGGCGGGCGGCAGGGACGCCGGGCGCAGGGGAGCGGTCACCACCGGCGCGGCCCCGTCCCGGTGGTGGGCAGCGCAGCGCTCACCAGGCGAGCTCGATCATCGCGGTGTTCAGGCCCGAGCCGACGCCCATGGCGATCACGCGGTCGCCGCGGCTGAGCTCGGGGGCCGTCGCGGCCAGCGTCATGGGCAGCGAGATCGGGCCCACGTTGCCCCAGCGCGGGAACGTCATCGGCACCTTGGCCGGGTCGATGCCGATGCGGTCCACGAGGGTCTGCGTGTGCACGCGGGAGATCTGGTGGATCACGAAGCGGTCCGCGTCGCGCCAGCCCCACCGGGCGTCGCCGCCCTCGAAGGCGTCGGCGACGATCTCGATGCCCTCGGTGAGCATCAGCTTGGCGTCGGTGCGCATGTGGTGCATGTCGCCGATGCACAGCTCGTGGTGCGCGGTGCCCGCGCGCGTCACCCCGCCCAGCACCCGGTGCGCCTCGGGGTGCTCGTCGGCGCGCCCGATCACCGCGGCGGCCGCGCCGCAGCCCAGCGTCAGCGTCGCGAACTCGTTGAGGAAGTCCTTGCGGGTGGTGCTCTCGCGCTGCATCCGCTCCAGGGTGCCCCGGTGCATGCTGCGCACGTCCTCGGCGCCGAGCACCACCGCGTAGCGGATCGCGCCCGCGTCGATCATGGCCGAGGCCACCTGCACGCCGTTGACCCAGGCCAGGCAGGCGTTGGTGATGTCGAAGTTCATCGCCGACGTCGGCAGGTCCATCCCGTGGTGCACGGACGTGGCGATCGCCGGCTCCAGGTGCGGGCGGGTGACCGTCGTGCTGATGACCAGGCCGACGTCGGAGGCGTCCACGCCGGCCTCCGAGAGCGCCTTCACGCCGCACTCGGCGGCCACGTCGGCGGCGTCCTGCCCCTCGGCCCACCAGCGGCGCTCGCTCACGCCCGCGACCTTCTCCAGCAGACCGGGCTGCAGCCGCAGCCGCTGCAGCGTCGGCGCCAGGACCTCGTCGAAGCGCGACGACGGCACCACCACGGGTGCCTCGACGTGCGACACCGACAGCAGGGCCGCGTTGGCCGGACGGAAGGTCGAATTGCCCAGCGCGTCCCCGCCGGTGGTGTCGTTCAAGGGCTTCCCCAGATCCTCGGTCCTGCGCCGCGCGGTGGGCGCGCGCCGGGACCGGGGCCTGGGCGGACCGGCCGGCGCGGCTGTCGCGGCGAGGGATCAGGTTAGCCGTCCTTCGCCGCGGCGCCTCCCGGGCGGGTCCCGCCGCGCGTGGCGCGCCCCGCGTC
>NZ_JAAALM010000193.1 GCF_009906395.1 Kineococcus indalonis | reverse complement strand
CCCTCGGCCCGTCAAACCCGACCCGTCGGCGCGTCGGACCCGACCCGTCGGCGCGTCGGACCCGCCCACCCGCGGGCCGGCGGGCTTCAGGGGCGCGGGTCGGTGCGCTCCCAGCGCCGCCCGCCGCGCTGGCGGCGCGGCGTGGTGGCCGCGGTGCACTTCGGGCACACCCACCGCACGGCGTCGGCGCTGCCGCCGGTGACCGGGTCGGCGTCGGCGAAGTCCACGTGCGGGAACCGCGCCAGCCCCGCCCGGCGCAGCGGCACCCCGCACGCCGTCTGGTTCTGCCCCGGCTCCCAGGCGTGCACCTCGCCGGCCGGCAGCCGGCTGCCCTCCCCGGGGTCGTACGTCCCGCTGGCCGCCACCTTCACCGCGCACCTCCCGCCCCGGACCGCGGCCCCGGTTCGACCGTCCGAGGAGCCTAGCCAGCCGCGGCGGCGCGCACCGGGTGGCGGTCCCGGCGGGCGCGAGGTGCAATGGCGGCGGTCGAGACCGCCGGCTGAGCACCGAGGTTCCGACGGAGGACCGGTGACCATCGAGCGCACCGCCGCACGCACGTACCCGCCGCACGACACCGCCGAGCTGGGGCGGGTGCACGCCCACCTGGACGCCACCCGCGAGGAGCTGCTGGAGCACCTGATCGGCTGGGTGCGCATCCGCTCCGTCTCGGCGAACCCCGAGAACACCCCGGACATGGTCCGCAGCGCCCACTGGCTGGCCGCGCTGCTGCGCGCGACGGGCTTCCCCGAGGTGGAGGTGTGGCGCACGCCGGGCGCACCGGCGGTGTTCGCGCGCTGGCACGAGACGCCCGGCGCCCCCACCGTCCTCGTCTACAGCCACCACGACGTGCGCCCCGCCGAGGACGACCACTGGGAGCAGACCCCGCCCTTCGAGCCGGCGCTGCGCGACGGCCGGCTGTGGGGCCGGGGCGCCTCCGACGCCAAGGGGCAGGTCCTGGCCCACGTGTGGGGGCTGCGCGCGCACCTGGCCGCCACCCACCGCCGGGCCCCCGAGGTCAACCTCACGGTGCTCGTGGAGGGCGAGGAGGAGGCCGGCTCCACGCACCTGGCCGCGCTGCTGCGCGAGCACCGCGAGCAGCTGGCCTGCGACCTGGTGGTGCTCTCGGACACCATGACGTGGTCGCGGGAGCACCCGGCCGTCTGCACGGGGGTGCGCGGCTCGCTGAGCGCCGAGCTGGAGGTGCGCGGTCCGCTGCGCGACGTGCACTCCGGCGCCGTCTCGGGCACCACCCCGAACCCGGTGCTGGCGCTGTCGCGGCTGCTGGCGGGCCTGCACGACGCCGAGGGGCGCGTGACGCTGCCGGGGTTCTACGACGACGTCGTCGAACCCGGGGAGGAGGAGCTGCGCGCGCTGGCGCAGCTGCCGTACGACGAGGCCGACTGGCTGGAGCGCAGCAGCACCGGCTCCGTGGTCGGCGAGCGCGGCTGGAGCGTGCCCGAGCGGCTGTACGTGCGCCCCTCCGTGGAGGTGGTCTCGCTGCTGGCCGGCGACCCCGTGGGCCCCTCGCAGGGCGCGATCCCCTCCGTGGCCACCGCCGGGATCAGCGTGCGCACCGTGCCCGGGCAGAGCGTCGCGCGCGTGGCGGAGCAGCTGCGGGCGTGGGCGCGCGAGGGCCTGGGCGAGGAGGTGGCCCACGAGCTGCGGGTCTCGGAGGAGTCCGGGCAGGAGCCGTACGCCACGCCGTGGGACCTGCCCGCGCTGGCGCAGCTGCAGGTCGCCGCCGCGGAGGGCTTCGGGCGGCCCGTGGGGCGCATGCGCAACGCCGGCGGCGCGCCCGCGCACCTGCTGGCCACCTCCCTGGGGGCGCCGCTGGTGTTCTTCGGCACCGGCCTGCCGGAGGACAACTGGCACGACAGCGACGAGAGCGTCCACGTGGACCTGCTGCTGGCCGGGGCCGCGACGCTGGCGCGGTTCTGGAGCCGGCTGGGGGTGCCCGGGTGAGCGCGCCGCCCGCGCGCGGCGGGGATCGGCACGTGTGAACGGCGCCCGGCGGGGAAGGGGACAGACGACGACAGAACGTCCCGACCCGGAGGTACCCGTGAGCACCAGCGACAACCGCTACGTCACCCAGGCCGTGCACGACCTCGCCTCGGCCCTGTGGTTCGGCGGCTCGGTGATGGGCGTGGCCGGCGTCAACAAGTCCGGCAGCGACCTGACGTCGGGTTCCGACCGCATCCGCGTGGCCGCCTCGGCGTGGTCGCGCTTCCAGCCGGCGCAGTGGGGCGGCATCGGCACGGTGCTGTTCACCGGCTCCAAGCTCACCGCGGCCAGCAGCAACCGCATCGCGGCGCAGAAGGGTTACGGCAGCGTCGGCGCCCTGAAGATCGGCTTCGTCGTCGGCGGCGCGCTGGCCACGGCGTACTCCGCCTACGCCGGCAAGAAGATCGCCGCGGCCGCGCAGGCCGCCGAGCAGCGCGGGGAGCCGGTGAGCGTCAAGGACGCCACCATCCCCTCCTCCACCACCCCCGCGGACCTGGCCGCGTGGCAGAAGAAGCAGCGCGTCGCGCAGTTCGCGGTGCCGCTCTTCGCCGGCGGCAACATCTTCTGCAACGCGTACCTGACGCAGTCCTACCGCTTCGGGCAGACCGCCAAGGGCGTCATCGCCCGCCTGAACCCGGCCTCCTGAAACCGGCCCCGGCGCGACGGAGCCCCGCACCCCGCCCGGGGTGCGGGGCTCCGCGCTGCGCGGGCGGGGACGTCACTGACCGCCGAAGGCGGTGACCCGCTCCGCCTCCTTGTCGCCCAGCGACCACGGCTGGCCCGTGGCCTCCAGCACCGACCACCACAGGTCCCCGTGCGGGTCGACCTGGTTGCGCGCGGAGACGGCCAGCCGGATGGGGATGTGCACGAACCGGCGCCGCCAGCGGCCCACCACCATGTTCGTGCGCCCGGCCATCGCCGCGTGCGCGGCCGCGTGCGCCAGGCGGATGCAGTACACGCTGTCGTACGGGTTGGCCGGCACGGAGCGGATGACGTAGCTGGGGTCGATGTAGCGCAGGTTCAGCTCGAGGTCGTGCGCGGCGAAGTCCTCGGTGATCGCCTGGCGCAGCAGCCGGCCGACGTCCTGCAGCTTCTTGTTGCCGGAGGCGTCGGTGAGGTGGTCCTCGTCGAACAGCTCCTGCCCGGCGCCCTCGGCGGCCACCACCAGCGCGTGGCCCTGGGTGGCGACCTTCTGCCGCAGCAGCTCCAGGAACCCGCCGGCGCCGTCCAGGGTGAAGGGCACCTCGGGGATGAGCACGAAGTCGGCCTCGTTCTGCGCCAGCGCCGCGTAGCAGGCGATGAACCCCGAGTGCCGGCCCATGAGCTTGACGATGCTCACCCCGTTGGGCGCGGTGCGCGCCTCCACCTTGGCCGAGCGGATGGAGCGGGTGGCCTCGCTGAAGGCGGACTGGAAGCCGAAGCTCTGGTCGATGAAGGGGATGTCGTTGTCGATGGTCTTCGGGATGCCCACCACGGCGATCTTCAGCCCGCGCTCGGCGACCTCCGCGCAGATCCGCTGGGCCCCGCGCATCGTGCCGTCGCCGCCGATGACGAAGAGGATGCCGATGCCCATCCGCTCCAGGCAGTCCACCACCTCGGCGGGGTCCTGCTGGCCGCGCGAGCTGCCCAGGATGGTGCCGCCCTCGGCGTCGATGCCGTCCACGGCCTCGGGGGTCAGGTCCACCACGTCGTGGCCGTAGCGCGGCACGAAGCCCTGGTAGCCGTTCTTGAAGCCGTAGATGCGGCGCACGCCGTAGTGGTTGGTCAGCTCCGTGACCAGGCCGCGGATGACGTTGTTGATGCCCGGGCACAGCCCGCCGCAGGTGACGATGCCCACGCGCGTCTTGGAGGGGTCGAAGAAGATCTTCTTGCGCGGGCCGGTGGGCTCCAGGCTGGGCAGGTCGGCCAGGCCGTCGAGGTCGTCCTCGCCGGCCACGCGCCGGTTCACCTTGGACAGGGTGTCGTCGAAGAGCACCCGGTCGGTCTCGTCGATGTAGTGGTGCGTCGTGCGGCGCGCCTGCAGGCGCGGGGCCAGCGGGGAGTCCACCGTGCAGGGGCCGAGGGTGTCGACCGTGAAGTCGGGCACCGCTGCGTTGTCCATGGGCGTCGCAGGTCCTTCCGGGCTGTGGGGTCCTCGCCGGTCCGGCGGGCCCATCATCGCCGGGCCGGGCCGCGGGCGCCGCGCCGGGGTGCACCCCGCGCGGCAGGACGGCGGGGATCGGCCAGCCCGGCCGTGATCACCGAGCGCGCCCCGGCGAGGCGCCCTAGCGTCGGGGCATGAGCAACGACCTCTACACGGCCGTCGTCACCTCCACGCCGGGCTCGGCCCGCTCCGACGACGGCGCCCTGACCCTGGACGTCAGCGAGCCCACCGCCCTGGACGGCGCCGGGCAGGGCACCAACCCCGAGCAGCTCATGGCCGCGGCGCTGGGCAGCTGCCTGCTGGAGTCGCTGCGCATCGCCGTGTCCACCACCGGCGGCAGCGTGGACGGCGCGCAGGTGGAGACGCGCGTGACGCTGGCCCAGGGCGAGCCGGGCTACACCGCCCGCTACGCGCTGCGCGTGACGCTGCCGGACGCCGGCACCGACGCCTCCGCGGTGCTGGAGCAGGCGCTGGGGCTGTGCCCGTTCACCAAGACGCTGCAGGCCTCGGCGCTGGACGTCCAGCTCGCCTGAGCCCGGCCGGGTGCGCCGCCCCTCGCCCCGGCGCGGGGCGGCGCCTCAGCGCTCCTCGGAGGGCGCCGGGCGCCCGTCGTGCTCGGCCAGGCGGGCCAGCATCGCGTTGTAGTCGGCCAGCTCCCGGCCGCCGTCGCGCTCGGCGGCGCGGTCGCGGCGGCGGTTCTCGCGCGTGTCCGAGCGGGACCAGGCCACCGCCACGCCCAGCACGAGCACCAGGGTGGGCACCTCGCCGATGCCCCAGGCGATGTCTCCGCCGTGCTGCTGGTCGGCCAGCAGGTCCGTGCCCGGGGCCACCTGCGCGAACCAGTCCGGCGCCAGCAGCTGGGTGCCCTGCATGAGGGCCACGCCGAAGAAGGCGTGGAAGCCCATCGTGGCCAGCAGCAGGATCAGCCGCAGCGGGTGCGCCGGGCGGTGCGCGCCGGGGTCGACGCCGATGAGCACCGAGGAGAACAGGTACCCGGTGCCCAGGAAGTGCAGCATCATCAGCTCGTGCCCCACGTGGGTGCGCAGGGCCAGCTCGAACAGCGGCGAGTAGTAGAAGACGATCAGGCTGCCGGCGAAGAGGGCGGCGGCCACCAGCGGGTGCCCCACCAGCGCCAGGAAGCGCGAGCGCACCAGCGTCAGCAGCCACTCGCGGGCCCCGCGCGAGCCGTCCCGGCGCGCGGGCAGGACCCGCAGCGCCAGGGTCACCGGGGCGCCCAGCACGAGCGCGGGCGGCACCACCATGGTCAGCAGCATGTGCTGGAGCATGTGGGAGCTGAAGGACAGCCGGCCGTAGGCGGCCGGGCCGCCGCTGGTGACGAGCAGCAGCGCCAGGCAGCCCAGCACCCACCACGCCGTGCGGCCGGCGCTCCAGCGGTCCCCGCGGCGGCGCAGGCGGTGCACGGCCAGCAGGTAGCCGGCGAGCAGGCCGGCGCCCACGAGCAGCCACAGCAGGTCCGGGGAGGTCTGGGTGAACCAGCGGGCCGCGGTCAGCGGCGGCGGCGCCGGCTCGCCCAGGAGCTGGTCGACGGGGCTGGTGGAGGGGTCCCGCTCGGGCACCGGGGTGGGGGTGCGGCTGAGCGCGACGCCCAGGCCGGTGGCGGCGGCCATGAGGACCAGCTCGCCGACGGCGACGCGGGCGAAGGCGCGCGGGCGGGTGGCCAGCAGCGGCAGGGTGCGGCGGCGGTGCCAGGCGCCCAGCGCCCCCAGCAGCACCAGGGCGAGCACCTTGGCGAGCACGAGCGCGCCGTAGGCGGTGCCCAGCGCGGACCAGCCGCCCAGGCGCACCGAGGCGTTGACGACCCCGGACAGCGCGACGGCGGCGAAGCACCACAGCGCCAGCGTCGAGTACCGCGCGGCCAGCGCGCCCAGGTCCGCGGCGCGCCCGCCGGACGCGGCGGCGCGGCGGCCGGTGAGGGGGGCCACGAGCAGCACGGCGGCCAGCCCGCCGACCCAGACGGTCACGCCCACCAGGTGCAGCGCCAGGGAGGTGACGGCGGTCTGGTGCGAGGCGGAGCCGGAGGCGTGGCCCGACAGCGACAGCGGCAGCAGCGCCACCAGGGCCAGCACGGCCGACCAGGCGGCGCCGGTCTGGGTGGCGGCGGCGGCGCCGACGGTGGCGACGACGGCGGCCAGGACGGTGGTGACCAGCAGCGCGCGCCCGAGCTCGATCTCCTGGGCGAACTGGGCGAACTGGGCGCCGAAGCCGGGCGCGCCGGGGGCGGCGCCGACGACGTCCATGGCGGTGAGCACGAGCACGGCCAGCGCGGCCAGCGTCCAGGCGCCGGCGCCGACCGCGCCGGCGCGCACGGCGCGCGTCCAGGCGGCGGAGGGGTGCGGCAGGAGCAGGGCGGCCACGGTGGGCGCGCCGACGGCCAGGGCGGCGGACAGGTCGTGCACGGTGCGGGCCAGCGGCAGGCCGTAGCGGACCAGGGCGCCGGGGTCGCCGAGCACGGAGGGCACCAGGCCGCCGCCGGCGGCCAGGGCCGCCAGCAGCACGGCGCAGGCGGCGGCGAGGCAGGCGGCCGCCACCAGGGCCGTGCGGGCGGCGGGGCGGC
>NZ_JAAALM010000192.1 GCF_009906395.1 Kineococcus indalonis | reverse complement strand
GTCGGTGGGCGGGCGCATGCCCCTGGCGGGCCGGCCGCAGCCGGGGGTGGTGCGCCTGGAGCGCGTCACGCACGCCGACGGGTCCGTGGCGTGGGTGGTGCAGGTGCCGGGCACGCAGGACTGGACGGCGCTGCCGCGCCCGGGCGGCACCCCCATGGACCTGACGACGAACCTGCGGGCCGTGGCCGGCGAGCCCACCGCGACCGCCGCGGCCGTCGCCGAGGCGATGCGGCTGGCCGGTGTGGGCGCCGACGAGCCGGTGATGCTGGCCGGGCACAGCCAGGGCGGGCTGACGGCGGCGTCCCTGGCGGCCGACGGGGCGTTCACCTCGCGCTACCGCGTCACCCACGTGGTCACGGCCGGGGCGCCCGTGGACGGCGCCGCGGTGCCCGGGCACGTGCGGGTGCTGTCGCTGGAGCACACCGGGGACCTGGTGCCCGCCCTGGACGGGCGGGCCGCGCAGGGGTCCGCCTCGCGCACGGTGGTGCGCCGCGACCTGGCCGACGACCCGCGGCTGGCCGCGGCGCTGGAGCGCGACCCCCTGCTGGCGCACGGCTGGGGCGGGTACCTGGACACCGCCGCGCGCGTGGACGCCAGCGACGACGCGGCGCTGGTGGCCTACCGGGGTTCGGCGCGCGCCTTCCTCGACGCGCCCGGCGCCCGCGTCGAGGTGTTCGACTACCGCGCGGAGCGGCTGTGAGCGGCCGTGGCCCGCAGCACCGGGCCCCAGCGCTGCGCGTAGGCGTCCAGGGCCGGGGAGGCCGCGCCCTCGGAGTCGAGCAGGTACAGGCCGGGGGCGGGGCAGGTGGCGCCCAGCTCCACGAGCACGGGCTTGAGCAGCAGGTCCGCGGCGAGCGCGTGCGCCGGCCCGGCGCCCAGCATCAGGGGCACGGCGGTCACCCCGCGCATGCCCTCCCCGCCGGCGAACTGGTCCAGGAACAGCTTCAGCAGACCGGTGTAGGTGGCCTTGTAGGTGGGGCTGGCCACGACGGCGAGGTCGGCGGAGGCGACGTCGGCGACGGCCGCGCGCACGGCCTCGTCGCCCCGGCCGAGCAGGCCGGGGCCGAGGGTCGTCACGTCCACGACGAGGTCGGGCGCGGCGCCGGTGAGCAGCTCGGCGGCGCGCACGGCGGCGGCCAGCGTGCGCGAGGCCGGCTTGGGGTTGCCGACCACGACGGCGCTGCGCGCGGCGGGGCTCACGCGCCCACCCGCGGCTGCAGGGCGCGGAAACCGCTGGCGTGCCACACCAGCGGCTCCAGCTCCGGCTCGGTGCCCAGCGCGTGCACCTGCAGCAGCACCACGTCGTGGTCGCCGGCGGGGAACTGCGAGTGGATGCTGCACTCCAGCCAGGCGGGGGCGCCGTGCACGAAGTGCGCCCCGCTGGCGGTGGTCGTGGTCTCGATGCCCGCGAAGCGGTCTCCGGCCCTGGAGGCCAGCTGGCGGGCGGCGACGTCGTGCGCCTCGCCGAGCACGGAGACGCCGATGCGGGGCGCCTCGCGCAGCTTCGGCCAGCTCGTCGAGGTGTGCTGGACCGCGACCAGCGCCAGCGGGGGGTCGGCGGAGATGCCGACCTGGAAGGAGGAGGCGACCAGGACCACGGGTTCGCCGCCCACGACCGCGGACAGGGCGGCCACCCCGGAGGGGAAGAGGGCGAAGGTCGCGAACAGCGCCTTGGGGTCGTCGGCGTAGTCGATCAGCTCGGGCACGGGAACCCTCCAGCGGTCGTAGGGGCGGCTCCCGCGCGGGGGCCGCGTCGGGTGCGGGGTCCAGCGTCGAACAGGTGCGCTGGGCAGTGTCGTACACCTGTGCCCGGGTGCGCCGCGCCGGGGCGGGGGCGGTCGTGGTCGCGGTCCTAAGCTGACCGCGTGCCGACCTCCA
The DNA here is from genome assembly GCF_009906395.1 of Kineococcus indalonis. GTDB lineage: Bacteria > Actinomycetota > Actinomycetes > Actinomycetales > Kineococcaceae > Kineococcus > Kineococcus indalonis. The sequence continues at coordinate 4,842 of NZ_JAAALM010000192.1, read as the reverse complement.
GCGCTGCAGAGCTCCTCCCGCGGCTGCGGGCGACCGTGGCGAACGTGCCCGCCTACGTGGCGGGCCGGCCCGCGCAGGTGCGCGAGGGGCTGGAGGTGTTCAAGCTCTCCTCCAACGAGAACCCGTACCCGCCGCTGCCGAGCGTGCTGACGGCCATCGCGCGCGCGGCCGCGGAGGTCAACCGCTACCCCGACCCCTCGGCCGCGGAGATGCTCGAGGCGGTCGCCGCCCGCTGGGGGGTGCGGCGCGAGCAGCTGGCCGCGGCCACCGGCAGCGTGCGGCTGCTGGCGCAGCTGGTGGAGGTGACGTGCGACCCGGGCGACGAGGTCGTCTTCGCGTGGCGCTCCTTCGAGGCGTACCCCATCGCCGCGGCGATCGGCGACGCGCGCGCGGTGCAGGTGCCGCTGGCGGCCGGCTCCCGCCACGACCTGCCGGCGATGCTCGCGGCGATCACCGAGCGCACCCGGCTGGTCGTGCTGTGCTCGCCGAACAACCCCACCGGTCCGGCGCTGCGCGCCGAGGAGCTGGAGGGGTTCCTGGCGCGGGTGCCCGGCGACGTGCTCGTCGTGCTCGACGAGGCGTACCGCGAGTTCGTCGACGACCCGCAGGTGCCCGACGGCGTGGACGTGCTGCGCGCGCACCCCAACGTCGTGGTGCTGCGCACCTTCTCGAAGGCGTACGGCCTGGCGGGGCTGCGCGTGGGCGTGGCGGTCGCCCACCCCGGGGTCGCCGCGGCGCTGCGCAAGGCGGCCACCCCGTTCGGGGTGACCGCGATCGGCCAGGCGGCGGTGGTGGCCTCCCTGCAGCCGGCGGCGGAGGCGGAGCTGATGCAGCGCGTGGCCGCGCTGGTGGCCGAGCGCCACCGCGTCCTGGACGGGCTGCGCGGGCAGGGCTGGGAGGTGCCGGACGCGCAGGGCAACTTCGTGTGGCTGCCGGTGGGCACGCGCACGCCCGCCCTGGTGGACGCCTTCGGCGTGGAGGGGCTCTCCGTGCGCGGCTACGGCACCGACGGGGTGCGCGTGACCGTGGCCGAGACGGCGGCGAACTCGCGCTTCCTGGACGTGGCCGCGCGCCTGCGCTGACGGGGCGCGGCGCGCCCGCGGCCGGTGCTGGGTCGGCGCGCCGCTCCGGCGCGTCTCGTGCCCGCACCTACCCTCGCGTAAGGTACGCACCCGTAAGGTACGGGACCGTAGGTTCGCGCGGGGCGCGGACCCGCACCCGGTCCGTCCGAGGGAGGGGGAGCGCGTGACCGACGCGGCGGTCGGCCCGGCACGGGCCCGCGGCGAGGAGATGGTGCAGCTGCTGGACGCCACCGGCGCCCGGCGCGAGCACCCCGGCTACGACGTGCACCTGGAGCCGGACGAGGCGCTGGACGTGCTGCGCGAGCTGGTGCTGCTGCGCCGGCTGGACGCCGAGGCGGAGGCCCTGCAGCGCCAGGGCCAGCTGGGCCTGTGGGCGGGCAGCCGCGGCCAGGAGGCCGCCCAGGTGGGCGCCGCGCGCGCCCTGCGCCGCCAGGACCACGTCTTCCCCAGCTACCGCGACCACGGCTTCCTGCTGGCGCGCGGGGTGGACCCGCTGCACGTGCTGAGCCTGTTCCGCGGCGTGGACCACGGCGGCTGGGACCCCGTGGCCCACGGCGTGCACCCCTACACGCTGGTGATCGCCGCGCAGATGCTGCCCGCCGTGGGCTACGCCATGGGCGTGCAGCGCGACGGCGCCGTCGGCACCGGCGACCCCGGGCGCGACACCGCCGTGCTGGTCTGCTTCGGCGACGGCGCCACCAGCCAGGGCGAGGCCGCCGAGGCGCTGAACTGGGCTGCCGTCTACAACGCGCCGGTCGTGTTCCTGTGCCAGAACAACCAGTGGGCGATCTCCGAGCCGGTGCGCCAGCAGTCGCCCGTGCCGCTGCACCGGCGCGCCGAGGGCGCCGGGATGCCGGGCGTGCGCGTCGACGGCAACGACGTGCTGGCCGTGCTGGCCGTGGTGCGCGCCGCCGCCGAGCGCGCCCGCTCCGGCGGCGGGCCGACCTTCGTGGAGGCGTACACGTACCGGATGGGCGCGCACACCACCGCCGACGACCCCACCCGCTACCGCGACGCCGCCGAGGTCGACGCCTGGCGCGAGCGCGACCCGATCGACCGCTTCCGCACCCACCTGCGCGCGCTCGGCGTCCTGGACGACGCCGCCGAGCGCGCGATCCAGCAGGAGGCCGACGCCTTCGCCGAGCGGCTGCGCGCCGGGGTCCCGCAGATGCCCGACCCGCACCCGGCGTCGATGTTCGAGCACGCCTACGCCGAACCGCACCCGCAGGTGCTGGCCGAGCGCGACGAGTTCCTCGCCGCCTGGGCCCGCCACGAGCAGGACGAGCAGCTGGGATCGACCGTCGGGGGGGACCGCTGATGGAGCGCACGCCGATCGCGAAGGCGATCAACGCCGGCCTGCGGGCCGCCATGGAGCGCGACCCGCGCGTGCTGCTGATGGGTGAGGACATCGGCCGCCTGGGCGGGGTGTTCCGCGTCACCGACGGGCTGCAGAAGGACTTCGGCGAGCACCGGGTGCTGGACACCCCGCTGGCCGAGGCGGGCATCGTGGGCACCGCCCTGGGCATGGCGCTGCGCGGCTACCGGCCGGTGTGCGAGATCCAGTTCAACGGGTTCGTGTACCCCGCCTTCAGCCAGATCGTCACGCAGCTGGCCAAGCTGCGCGCCCGCTCGCGCGGGCGGCTGTCGGTGCCGGTGGTCATCCGCATGCCCGCCGGCGGCGGCATCGGCTCGGTGGAGCACCACTCCGAGAGCCCCGAGGTGCTGTTCGCGCACACGGCGGGGCTGCGGGTGGTGTACCCCTCCACCGCGCACGACGCGTACTGGATGGTGCAGCAGTCCATCGCCTCCGCGGACCCGGTGCTGTTCCTGGAGCCGGAGCGGCGCTACTGGGAGAAGGGCGACGTGGACACCTCCCTGGCCCCCGGGCAGGTGGCGCCGCTGCACCGCGCCCGCGTGCTGCGCCCGGGCAGCGACGCCACGCTCGTGGCGTACGGGCCCACGGTGAAGCTCGCGCTGGACGCGGCCGCGGAGGCCGCGCGGGAGGGCACCGAGCTGGAGGTCGTGGACCTGCGTTCGATCTCCCCGCTGGACGTGGACACCGTCGCGGAGTCGGTGCGCCGCACCGGCCGCCTCGTCGTCGTGCAGGAGGCGCCGGTGTTCCACGGCGCCGGCGCGGAGGTCGCCGCGCGCATCCAGGAGAGCTGCTTCTACTCGCTGGAGGCGCCGGTGAAGCGGGTGGGCGGGTACCACCTGCCGTACCCGGCGGCGCGCGTGGAGGAGCACTACCTGCCCACCGTGGACCGCGTGCTCGACGCCGTGGAGCAGGCGCTCGCCGCCTGAGCCCGGCAGGACCCGACCACCCGACCACCCGACCACCCGTAGAACCCGAAGGGGACCTGTGCACCAGCGGTTCGCCCTGCCCGACGTGGGCGAGGGACTCACCGAGGCCGAGATCGTCTCGTGGAAGGTGCGGGCCGGCGACACCGTCGCGGTCAACGACGTCCTCGTGGAGATCGAGACCGCGAAGTCGCTCGTGGAGCTGCCCAGCCCGTACGCCGGCACGGTCGTGGACGTGCTGGTCGCCGAGGGCAGCACCGTCGACGTCGGCACCGACATCGTCGTCATCGGCGAGCGCGCCGACGCCGCGCCGGCCGCGCCCGCGCCGGGCGCACCGGGACCCGCCGCACCGGGACCCGCCGCCCCCGCGCCCGCCGGGGCGGCGGACGCGCAGGAGGAGGGCTCGGGCGCCACGCTCGTCGGGTACGGCACCCGCGAGGTCGCCGCCCGCCGCCGGCGCCCCGCCGCGGCGGACCCCGCGACCGGTCCCGCGGCGGACCCCGAGGCGGTTCCCGCCGCGCGGCCCGGGCACGTCCTGGCCAAGCCGCCGGTGCGCAAGCTCGCCCGCGACCTCGGCGTGGACCTCGCCGACGCGGTGCCCACCGGGCCGGGCGGCACCGTCACCCGCGCCGACGTCCTCGCGCTGGTGCCCGGCACGCCCGCCGAGCCGGCGCGCCGCGAGGACCGCCACGAGCGCGAGCGCCTCGTGCCGATCCGCGGGGTGCGCAAGGCCACCGCCCAGGCGATGGTGGAGAGCGCCTTCTCCGCCCCGCACGTCACGGTGTTCACCACGGTCGACGCCACCCGCACCATGAAGCTGGTGCGCCGGCTGAAGGAGGACCCGGAGTTCGCCGGGGTGCGCGTGTCCCCGCTGCTGCTGGTCGCCAAGGCGCTGCTGGTGGCGGTGCGCCGCAACCCGGACATCAACTGCACCTGGGACGAGGAGAACCAGGTCATCGTGGTGAAGAACTACGTGAACCTCGGCATCGCCGTCGCCACCCCGCGCGGGCTGCTCGTGCCCAACGTCAAGGACGCCGACGCGATGAGCCTGAAGGAGCTGGCCGTCGCCCTCAACGAGCTGGCCGCCACCGCCCGCGAGGGCAAGGCCCGACCGCGCGACCTCGCCGAGGGCACCATCACCATCACCAACGTCGGCACGTTCGGCATCGACACCGGCACCCCGATCCTCAACCGCGGCGAGGCCGCGATCCTCGCCGTCGGCAAGATCGCCCAGAAGCCGTGGGTGCACAAGGGCAGGGTGAAGCCGCGCTACCTGGCCACCCTGAGCCTGTCCTTCGACCACCGGATGCTCGACGGCGAGAGCGGCTCGCGCGCCCTGGCCGACATCGCCGCCGTCCTGGAGGACCCCGCCCGGGCGCTGACCTGGAGCTGACGGGGTTTCCCGCGCCGCCGCGCGGGTAGGTGCCCCTCCCGGAGGACGGACGAGGGGAGCGGGGATGCC
>NZ_JAAALM010000191.1 GCF_009906395.1 Kineococcus indalonis | reverse complement strand
GGCGCCGGGCCGGGCGCGCGAGCGCCCGGGACCCCGCGGGGTCCCGGGCGCTCGGCGGTCAGGGGCGGGAGGTCAGGACTCCGCGCCGTCCTGGTCCTGGCGGCCGCCGCCGCGGCCCGGGTCGAGCACGTCGGCGCCCGGGCCGCCGACCAGCACGTCCTCGCCGTTGTCGCCGGCGAGGCGGTCGGTGCCCAACCCGCCGAGCAGGGCGTCGTCGCCGTTGCCGCCGGCGAGGGTGTCGTCCCCGGCGCCGCCGCAGAGCACGTCGTCGCCGTTGCCGCCGGTGATGACGTCGTTCCCGCCCAGGCCGACGACCACGTCGCGGCCGTCGGTGCCGGTGAGCACGTCGTTGCCGGCGGTGCCGCGGATCGTGGGCACCAGGCCCTGGCAGCGCTCGTCGAGGTCGAGGCCGAGGACCAGCGGGTCGTGGTCGCTGGCGCGGTAGGGGTTCGGCGCGTACAGGGCCGGGTCGCCGACGTACTGGTAGGCGAACGACTCGACCGAGTTGATGTTCCAGTGCGCCACGCCCGTCACCTTGCGGGTGAGCTCGGCGGTGCCCAGCGCGTGGTCCAGCGAGCCGGACAGCTCGTCGAACACGTAGCTGTAGCGGCCCGGGTCGAACTCGCTGCCCAGGTCGGTCAGCCCGGCCCGGCGCAGCTCCTCGATCGGGTCCTCCTGCGTGTACGCGTTGAAGTCGCCCAGGGCGACGACGTCCGCGTCACCGCTGCGCTGGCGCAGCGCCGCGACGAACGCGGCCAGGGACCGCGCCTGGCGGACGCGGTCGCCGTTCCACTGCCCCTGCCCGTCACCGGTGTCGACGTTGTCGCCCGTGGCGGCACCGCTGCTCTTGGACTTGAAGTGGTTGGCGACCACGGTGAAGCGGTCGCCGTCCTTGACGAACGTCTGCGCGATGGGCTCGCGGGCGTTGGACCACACGGTCTCGTCGACCAGGCCGACGGGGGCGCCGACGGGCTGCACGACGCCCTCCTTGTAGATGATCGCGCTGCGGATGACGTCGCGGTCCACGGCGTACAGCTCCTGCGGCATGGGCACGTACGCCCACTCCTCGGAACCGGCGGCGGTGTTCAGCCGGCGCACCAGGTCGGCCAGCGCGCCGTCGGCGTTCCCGGGGCTGGTGCCGGTGGAGTCGGTGTCCTCGATCTCCATGAGGGTGACCACGTCGGCGCCCAGGGCGCGGATCGCGGGCACGATCTTGCCGGCCTGCTCCTCGAAGTCCGCAGCGCTCGTCGCCCCGCGGCCGGGCTCGCGCAGCGTGGTGAAGTAGTTCAGCACGTTGAACGCGCCGACCTTCACGTCGCCGCCGACGGGGCTGGGCGCGGCGGGCCGGGTGTCCTGCGGGGCGAAGACGCCGTCGGCGGTGCCGTCCGCGGGGATCAGGCGCCACTCGGAGAACCCGAAGCCGAGCACGAGCGGCTCGGTGAACGTCAGCTCGTCCCCGACGCGCACGGGGGTGGCCGGGCTCAGGTACGGGCGGGCGGTGTTGCTGGTGCGGGCGCTGTCCGCGTCGTCGAGCAGGATCTTGCGGGCGGTGTTGGCGGCGGCGACCGCCTCCGCCCCCTCGCTGCCCGGACGCGCCAGCTCGGTGGGCTGCACCAGCAGGCCGCCCTCGGACAGGGTGAGCTCGCCGTAGCTGGTGAGCGCGTAGACCTCGCTGACGGTCAGGCGGTCGGCGGGCTCGACGCGCACCCCCTCGTAGCGCTCGCGGGCGGCGTCGTCGGCGGGCAGGTCCAGGCGGGCGGCGGCGGGCAGGTCCGCCGCGCTGCCCTCGGCCACCACCGTGACGGCGGACACGGCGGCGAGCTGCGTCTGCGCGAAGCCCTCCTCCGCGCGGCCGGTCACGGTGACGGTGTCGCCGAGGTCGACCGCGGCGGTGCTGACGACGAAGAGCCCGTCGGAGGTGGCGGGGTCCCCGTCGCCGTCGCGGTCCTGCAGGTAGAACCCGCCCAGGCCGGGGGTGTCGCCGACGACGACGCCGGTGACGGTGACCTGCTGCTGGTCCAGCGGGGTGGTCGCGCCGGGGCCCTGCACGGCGCCGATCTCGACGGGCCGCGCCGGCGCGGGGGGCGTCGGAGCGGCCGCGGGGGCGTTGACGGCGCCGCGGGTGGCCGCGGCCGGGCCGGACCAGGTGAGGGTGCCGTCGGCGGCGACGGCGCGCGAGAGCGACTGGCCCTCGGGAGTGCCGTTGGTCTGGGAGACGCCGATGTCGGTGCTGGTGCGCCCGGCAGCGGGGCCACTGGTCGCGGTGACGGTGCCCTCGTAGGAGAGGAACTCCACGACCTCGGTGCCGCGCAGCAGGGCCACGCCGTCCGGCGAGCCGTTCTGCAGGGTGCCGGTGTACTCGACGACGGCCACGGCCGGTGCGTCAGCCGGAGCCGTGACGTCGGGCAGCGGGTCGGTGTCGTACACCGCGCTGCTGCTGCCGTTGTAGAGGGCCAGCGACAACCCGGCCGAGCTGGTACCGGCCGGCAGCTGCACCTCGATGAACTCGCCGCGGTCGTCGGGAGCCGAGTTGTCGTAGCTGATCTCGGAGACGAACGGCGCGGTCGGCGCGGCGGAGGCGGCGGGCAGGCCGAGCGCGGTGAGCGCGGCACCGGCGACGCCGAGGGCGACGCAGCCGCCGGTCAGGCGCGTCGCGCGGGAACGGCTGGGCATGGGGGTCCTTCCGGACGGGCACGGGGGATGCTCAGAAGGTAACCCGGCGCGACGGGTGCTCCGCACCGCCCGGGGGCGCTCCCGGGTTAACTTCAGGTGACGCGCCGGTGGCGTGGTGATCGCGGCGTCACGAGGGGCGCGCCCCGCGGGTCCGGAGGGGTCCACCGGGCTCGAACCGTCCCCGGCACCGGCTGGGAGGTGCGAGGATCCCGCCCGCACAGCACCGCCGTCCTCCGGAGAGACATGCCCCCCGCACCCGCGCGCCGCGGCGCGCTCGCCCTCGTCCTGGCCGCCACCCTCGCCGCGGCCCCGGCGACCGTGGCCGCCGCCGCACCCGGCCCGAAGGCGCCCAAGCCGCCCAAGGCCGACTTCACCCTGACGATCCTGCACGCCAACGACCTGGAGTCCTCCCTGCTGCCCGTCACGGGCACCGACGGCAGCACCTACGGCGGGGTGGACCGCTTCGTGGAGCTGGTCCAGCGCGAGCAGCGCGCCGCCGTCACCGGCGCCCCCGGTCCCGGTCAGGCCGGCAAGCGCGGCGTGCTGACCGTCTCCGCCGGCGACAACTTCCTGCCCGGCCCGCAGCTGGCGGCCAGCGAGGGCTCCGGGCGGCCGATCCACGACGCGACGGCGTTCAGCGCCGCCGGGTTCGACGTCTCGGTCTTCGGCAACCACGACTTCGACCAGAACCCCGACTTCCTGGCCCGCTGGCTGGGCGACGTGTCCCCGGGCACGGCGTTCGTCGCGGGCAACCTCGGCTTCGGCGCCGAGCCGCGCCTGCTGGCGGAGGTCGAGGACGGCACGATCGTGCGCACCCACGTCGAAGAGATCAAGGGCGAGCGCATCGGCGTCATCGGCTTGACCACCCCCGAGCTGCCGCGTCTGAGCAGTTCGCGCGGTGTCACCGTCGACCCGGACCTGGCGCGCATCGCCAACGCCCAGGCCGCCGCCTACGCCGCCGCCGGCGTCGACAAGGTCGTCCTGGTCTCGCACCTGCAGGACATCGACAACGAGGTGGCCCTGGCCGGGCAGCTGCACGGCGTCGACGTGATCGTCGGCGGTGGCGGGCACGAGCTGCTCGCCGACCCCGGCGACCCCCTGGTCGCCAACGGCGTGACCCCCCACGGGCGCTACCCGCTGACCCCGACCGACGCCGACGGGCGCGTCGTGCCCGTCGTGACCACCAACGCCCTGCACACCTACGTCGGGCGCCTCGTCGTCACCTTCGACGAGCGTGGCGAGCTCCTCGCCGTCGACGAGGCGGCCTCGCGGCCGATCCCCGTCCTCGCGCAGGGCCCGGACGCCGTGCAGCCCGACGCCGCGGTGCACCAGCAGGTCGTGCAGCCGGTGCAGGAGTACGTCTCCTCCCTGGCCCGGCGGGTCCTGGCCCGCTCGCAGGTGCCGCTGAACGGCGTGCGCAACGACGTCCGCAGCCGCGAGACGAACCTGGGGAACCTGGCCACCGACGCCCTGCTGGCCGCGGGGCGCCGCGAGGCGGCAGCGGCCGGGGTGGCCGCGCCGGTCGTGGCGCTGCAGAACGGCGGCGGCATCCGCAACGCCTCCGTGCTGCCCGCCGGCGACGTCACCGCCCTGGACACCTACACGGTGCTGCCCTTCGCCAACTTCGTCGGCGTCGCCCCGGCGATGCCGGTGGAGACGTTCGTCGCCGGCGTCGAGCACGGCCTGTCCGCGCAGGTCGCCGGCGGGGTGCTGCAGCCGGCCGGGTCGTTCGCGCAGGCGGCCGGCTACCGCGTCAGCTACGACCCGGCCCGCCCGGCCGGCTCGCGCGTCGTGGACCTGGTGCTGGACGACGGCACCGCCCTGGTGCGCGGCGGGGTGCCCACCGGCGCGGTGCGCACCCTGTCGGTGGCGACGATCGACTTCATGCTGCGCGGCGGGGACGGGTTCCCCTTCGACGGCGTCGCCTTCAGCGTGCTGCCGGTGACCTACCAGCAGGCGCTGGCGACGTACCTGACCGGCGACCTGGCCGGCCGGGTCGGCGCCGCGGACTACCCGGTGGGCGGCGAGGGCCGCATCACGGCGCTGCCCTGATCCGGTCCGCCCCCGGCGCCCGCCCGGTCCCGTCGGGACCGGGCGGGCGCCTCACGCGGTGCGGGGGTGGCCGCCGGCGTCCGCCGCCGGCGCGCTGGCGCTCCAGGTGCCCCACAGCCGCGCGTAGCGCCCGCCGGCGGCGAGCAGCTCCTCGTGGCTGCCCAGCTCCACCAGCCGGCCGCCCTCCAGGACGGCGATGCGGTCGCAGGCGCGCGCCTGGGTCAGCCGGTGCGCCACGACCACCGCGGTGCGCCCGGCGGTGACCGCGCGGGCGGCGTCCTCCAGCGCGCGCGCCCCGGCGCTGCCGGCCTCGGCGGTGGCCTCGTCGAGGACGACGAGGGCGGGGTCGCGCAGCACCACGCGCGCCAGGGCCAGCTGCTGCTCCTGCGCGGCGGTCAGCGGGTGCGCCCCGGCGCCCACGCGGGTGCCCAGCCCGTGCGGCAGGGCGCCCGCCCAGCCGTCGGCGCCCACGGCCGCCAGCGCCGCGAGCAGGTGCTCGTCGGGCGCGCCGGGGGCGGCCAGCGCCAGGTCCTCGCGCAGGGTGCCGGTGAACACGTGCGCCTCCTGGGTGACCACGGCCACGTGCTCGCGCAGCTGCGCCGGGTCCAGCTCGGCCAGGTCGGTGCCGTCGAGCAGGACGCGACCGGGTTCGGGGGCGTGCACGCCGCCCAGCAGCGCCGCCAGCGTGGACTTGCCGGCCCCGGACTCGCCGACGACGGCCAGGCTGGCGCCGGCGGGCACGTCGAGGTCCACGCCGTGCAGCACGGGCGGGCCACCGGCGTAGGCGTGGCTCAGGCCGCGCACGGCCAGCGCCGCGGGGTGGCGCACGCGGCGCCGCGTGCGCTCCGGCGGCGGTTCCAGGTCGGCGACGCCCACCAGGCGCGCCAGCGCCGCCCCGGCGCGCTGGACGTCGTCGAAGCTGAGCAGCAGCACGCCCAGCGGGCCGAAGAGGCGGTGGAAGAGCAGCGCGGCGGCGGTGACGTCGCCGACGCTGACGGCGCCGGCGCGCACCAGGTGGAACCCGGTGAGCAGCAGCGCGGACAGCCCGACCGCCTCGGCGGCGTTCATCGACACCGACAGGCGCGCGAACACGCGCAGCGCGTCCAGGGCGGCGCCGACGCCGCGCGCGGAGGCGCGCTCGACGCGGGCGGTCTGGGCCTGCTGCGCGCCGTAGGCCTGCACGGTGCGGGTGCCGTGCAGGGACTCCAGCACGACGCGGGAGCGCTGCGCGGCCACGGCGCGCTCGCGCGCGTACAGCGGCGCCGCGCGCGGCAGGTAGCTGCGCAGCGCGATGGCGTAGACGGGGAAGACGGTGCTGAACGCCAGCGCCAGGCGCCAGTCCAGGGCGGCGAAGCCGGCGGCGGCCAGCACGACGGTGACCAGGGACGTCAGCACGGTGGCCACCAGCTCGGTGGAGGAGGTGAACAGCTCCACGTCCTCGGTGACGCGGGAGGCGACGTCGCCGCTGCCGGCGCGCTCGAGGCGCTCGGCGTCCAGGCGCAGGGAGCGGTCCACCACCCGCTCGCGCAGGTCGGCGGCGACCTCCACGCCCAGGCGCTCGCTGCGCGCGCGCGCCAGGGCGGTGAGGACGGCGGTGAGCGCCACGACCGCGGCCAGCGCCGCGAACAGCACCTGCAGCCGCCGCTCCTCGCCGGCGTCCAGCCCGGCGCCGTCGCCCAGGACGGCGACGACGACGTCCACGACGCGGCCCAGCAGCAGCGGCACCAGCACCAGCCCGGCGCTGGAGGCGGCGGTGGTGGCCAGCGCGGCCAGCAGGGTGCGCCGGTGCGCGCGGGCGGTGGCGGCCAGCACCGCGCCGGTGCGCCGGGCGGTGGCCACCGGCAGCGCGGCAGCGGCTCCGGAGGGGACGGTGGTGGGAGCGCCGGTCGGGGCGCCCGGCCCGGTGGTGGGGGCGCTCACCGCAGCACCGCCGCGGCGTAGGCGGGCTCGTCGAGCAGCTCGGCGTGGGTGCCGGTGCGGGCGGCGCCGTCGGTGAGCAGCACGACGCGGTCGCAGCGCGCC
>NZ_JAAALM010000190.1 GCF_009906395.1 Kineococcus indalonis | reverse complement strand
CAGCCGTGCGGACCCCGCCCCGGGCGAGGGTCCGCACGGCTGAGCCGGACCCCTCCGAACGGGGGACGCGCCCGCGCGCGCGACCTCCCTAGCGTCGGGACGTGCTCGTCCTGGACTCCGTCACCCGACGCTTCGGCGACCGCACGGCGCTGGACGCCGTGAGCCTGGCCGTGCCCGACGGCCGCATGGTGGGTTTCGTGGGCGCCAACGGCGCCGGCAAGACCACCGCGATGCGCATCGCCCTCGGGGTGCTGGCGCCCGACGCCGGCACCGTGACCTTCCGCGGGCGCGTCCCCGACCTCGCCCAGCGCCGCCGCTTCGGGTACATGCCCGAGGAGCGCGGCCTGTACCCCAAGGGCCGCCTGCTGGAGCAGCTGGTGTTCCTGGCCCGCCTGCACGGCGTGGGCCGCGCCACCGCCACCGCCCGCGCGCGGGACCTGCTGGAGCGCCTCGGCCTGGGCGAGCGCGTCCAGGACAAGCTGGAGTCCCTCTCGCTGGGCAACCAGCAGCGCGTGCAGGTCGCCGCCGCCCTCGTGCACGACCCCGAGCTGCTCGTGCTCGACGAGCCGTTCTCCGGACTGGACCCCCTGGCCGTCGACGCGATGGCGGAGCTGCTGCGCGAGCGGGTGCGCGCCGGCGTCGGCGTGCTGTTCTCCAGCCACCAGCTCGACCTCGTCGACCGGCTGTGCGACGAGCTCGTCATCCTCGCCGGCGGCCGCGTCGTGGCCGCCGGGGAGCCGGAGGAGCTGCGCCGGGCGCGCTCGGGCTCCCGGTACGCCCTCGTCGCGGACGGCCCGCTGGGGTGGGTCGGCGAGGTGCCCGGCGTGCGCGTGGTGGGCTCCGCCCCCGGGCGGGCCGTGCTGGAGGTGCTCAGCGCCGGCGCCGACCAGCGCGTGCTCGCCGAGGCGCTGCGCCGCGGACCGGTGCGCTCCTTCGCGCCGGTCGTGCCGTCCCTGTCGGAGCTGTTCTCGGAGGTGTCGCGGTGAGCGCGTCGGTGGACGGGCCGGTGGACCGGTCGGTGCGGCGGCAGTGGTGGCTGGTGGCCGACCGGGAGGTGAGGGAACGCCTGCGCGACAAGGGGTTCGTGTTCTCCACGGTCCTGCTGCTGGTCATCGTGGTGGTCGCCGCGTTCCTGCCGGGGCTGCTCTCCGGCGGCACCGACCGCTACGACGTGGCCGCCACGAGCGCCACCGCGCCGCTGCTGGAGCAGCGGCCCGGCGAGGCCGGGGACGTGCAGGTGTCCGTGCGCACCGTCGCGGACGCGGCCGCCGCCGAGTCCGCCGTGCGCGCCGGCGACGTCGACGCCGCCGTGCTGCCCGCCGCCGGCGGCGCCGTGGAGGTCGTCGGGGACCGCAACGTGCCCGGCGGGCTGACGCAGGTGCTCACCGCGCGCGTGCTCGCCGCCGAGTCCCTGGCGCTGCTGGGGGCCGCAGGCCTGGACGCGGCGACCGCCGAGCGCGCCCTGGCCCCGCCGCCGCCGGCGCAGCGGCTGCTCGCCCCGGACGCCGTGGACCCGCTGACCACCCAGCTGCTGGGCCTGGCGTTCTCCATCCTCTTCCTGCAGATCGTGATCATCTTCGGGTACTCCATCGCGCAGAGCGTCGTGCAGGAGAAGCAGACGCGCGTGGTGGAGCTGCTGGTGACCACCGTGCCGGTGCGCCAGCTGCTCGTCGGCAAGATCGTCGGCAACGGCCTGCTGGCCCTGGGGCAGATCGTCGTCCTGGTGGCCGCGGGCCTGGGCGGCCTGGCCGTGGCCGACCCCGAGCTGCTGCGCGGCCTGCCGAGCGTGCCCAGCGCGGCGGTGTGGTTCGTCGTCTTCTTCGTCGTCGGGTTCGCGATGCTGTCGTGCCTGTGGGCGGCGGCGGGGGCGATGGCCAACCGGCTGGAGGACCTGCAGTCCACCGCGACGCCGGTGCAGATGCTCGTCATGCTGCCGTTCTTCGCCACGTTCGCCGCCAACGACCCCGGCACCCTGCAGAGCGTGCTGTCCTACGTGCCGCTGTCCTCGCCGATGGTGATGCCCAAGCGGGTGCTGCAGGGCGACGTGGGGTGGGCCGAGCCGCTGCTGGCGCTGGCGGTCATCGCCGCCACCGCTGCCGTGTTCGTCGCCGTGGCCCGGCGGCTGTACGAGAACTCGCTGCTGCAGACCGGCCGCAGCCTCTCGCTGCGCTCGGCCTGGCGGCGCGCGGCCTGAGCGGCCGGGCGCCGCCAGGCCGAGCGCGCGGGACCGGCCCGTCAGGCGACGGCGGCCGCCGCGGCGGCCAGGTCGCGCGTGCGCACCTGCAGGGTGTCCAGCCGCACCGTCGTGATCGACGCCGGCGGCAGCGGCGTCCAGCCCGTGGTGTCGATGCCCGCGGAGGTGAACACCACCGCCCCGTCCCGGCGGCGCAGCCAGCTCATCCGGTAGTAGGCCTCGGCGTGGTCCAGCGGCAGGTCCGCCGGCGCCAGGCCGCCGGCCAGCAGGTCGGCCATCGGCACCGGCGCCGCCTCGCTGGCGTGCACCACCACGAGCTCGTCCGCGCTGAGCAGCACCGCGTTCAGGCTGGCGGCGGGGAACGCCTCGCGCAGCTGCCGCGTGGCCAGCGCGGCGGCCGTGGCCAGGTCGGCGCCGTCGTCCGCGTGCCGGCGCACCAGCGCGAAGATCCGCTCGCTGTCGGTGCTGCCGCGCACGCCCGCCAGGTGCCGCGCGCCCACCATCGACTCCAGCAGCGGCACCGAGGGCACCGAGCCGTTGTGGGCGAACGCCACCCCCTCGTGCAGGAAGGGGTGGCTGTTGTCGTGCCCCACCGTCATGCCCGAGGTCGCCAGCCGCAGGTGCACCAGGCGCGCGGTGCTCGCGCGCTCGCCCAGCGCCGTCGAGCCGTGCCGGGAGCGCTGCACCGGCAGGGCGTCGCGCACGCGGCGCACCTGGCCGCCCTCCACCCACGCGGTGCCCCAGCCGTCGGCGTGCAGGCCCGACAGGCCGCGGAAGGCGGCGAGCTGCTCGGGGCCGAGCACCTCGGCCAGCGTGGTGGGCCGCGGGGCGGCGAGGGCGAGGAGCCGGCACACGGGGACCTCCTGGGACGGACGGGCTGGTGAGGAGCATCGGCGCCCGGGCGGGGCGGCTGAACCGCCCGCCGGTGTCAAAGGTGCACCTCACCCCCGACACAGGTGGTGCTGCGCCCACCCACCCACACCCTCCCGCGCAGGGTGCGCACCCGCACCACCCCGGCGCGGCCCACCCGGGCGCCCTGGGCGGCGGTGTAGTCCGGCGGCAGCACCCCGGTGCTCGTCAGCCACTGCGCCAGGCCCGCGTTGAGGCTGCCGGTCACCGGGTCCTCCGGCACCCCGAGGTCGGGCACGAACGCGCGCACCTCCACCCGGTGCGGCGCGCCCCGCGGGTGCGGGCCCACCAGCCCCAGCGGCACCCCGCCCAGGGCGCGCGCGTCCACCTCGGCGTCCAGCACCGCCTGCGCCGAGGCCAGCCGCAGCGCCGCCCAGCCGGGGCCGTTGTCCACCCACTGGTGGTCCAGCACGTCCTCGCGCCGCAGGCCCACCGCGCCGGCCAGGCGCTGCACCAGCTCCTCCTCCAGCGGCCCGCTGCGCACCAGGTCCGGGGCCCGGAAGCTCAGCCAGGTGCCCCCCTCCTCCTCGTCCAGGCGCACCGGCACCAGGCCCGCCCCGCACTCCTGCACCACCGCGCCCGGCGCGCGGGGGGTGCCGCCGGCCCCCAGCCAGGCGTGCGCGGAGCCCAGCGTGGGGTGCCCGGCGAAGGGCAGCTCCCCGGCGGGGGTGAAGATCCGCAGCCGGTAGTCCGCGCCCGGGTCCCGAGCCGGCAGCACGAAGGTGGTCTCCGACAGGTTCGTCCACGCCGCGAACCGCTGCATGTCCTGGTCGTCGAGGTCCTGCCCGTCCAGCACCACCGCCACCGGGTTGCCCCGGTAGGGCTCGGCGGAGAAGACGTCGACCTGCGCGAACGGGCGGGGACGGGTCACGGGCGCTCCTGTCGTCGTCGGGCGTGGGCGGACTGCCAGGATGGCCCGGTGCCGGAGGGTGGAGGGGGAAGCGCGCCGGAGCGCGTGGTGGGCGTGGGCCCCTGGCCCGGACCGTGGCCCGACGACCCCCGCTACGACCCCGAGCTGCTGCGCGACGGCGACCGCCGCAACGTCGTCGACGCCTACCGGTACTGGTCCAACGCCGCCATCGTCGCCGACCTCGACACCCGCCGGAACCCCCTGCACGTCGCCGTGGAGAACTGGCAGCACGACGCCAACATCGGCTCGGTGGTGCGCACCGCCAACGCCGTCAACGCCGCCGGCGCCCACGTCGTGGGCCACAAGCGCTGGAACCGGCGCGGCGCCATGGTCACCGACCGGTACCTCAGCGTGCACCACCACGCCGACGTGGCCGCGCTGGCCGGGTGGGCCGAGCAGCGAGGCCTGCCGCTGGTGGGCGTGGACAACGTCGACGGCTCGGTGCCGCTGGAGACGTACGACCTGCCCCGCGGGTGCGTCCTGCTCTTCGGGCAGGAGGGCCCGGGCCTGACGCAGGAGGCGGTGGCGCGCTGCACGGCGGTCCTGGCGATCGCGCAGTTCGGCTCCACCCGCTCGATCAACGTCGGCGCGGCGGCGGCCGTGGCGATGCACGCCTGGGTGCGCCGGCACGTGTTCGGCCAGCGGCCCTGAGGGCCCGCGCACCCGTCCCGCGGTGTTGACGGCCCGGCGCCGCGCCCGTAGGAACGTGCGGTGACGTTCTCCCTCGGCATCGTCGGCGCGGGACAGTTCGCCGGCTCCTTCGCGAAGCTGTTCCACCTGCACCCCGGGGTGGGGGAGGTGCACGTGACCGACCTGCTGCCCGAGCGGGCCCGCGCGCTCGTGGACCAGCACGGCCTGGCCGGCACGTTCGAGGACGTGGGCTCGATGCTGGCCTCCGGCCTGGACGCCGTGGCGGTGTTCACCCAGCGCTGGACGCACGGCCCGCTGGTGGCCGCCGCCCTGGACGCCGGCAAGCACGTGTACTCGGCGGTGCCGATGGCGATCACCGAGGACGAGATCGCCGCGATCGTCGAGCGCGTCCGGCGCACCGGGCTGGTCTACATGATGGGCGAGACGAGCTACTACAACCCCGCCACCGTGTACGTGCGCCGGCGCCTGGCCGACCTGGGGCGGGTCTTCTACGCCGAGGGCGACTACGTCCACGACATGGACCTGGGCTTCTACGACGCCTACCGCTACTCCGGCGGGCCGGACTGGCGGGCCACGGCCAGCTACCCGCCCATGCTGTACCCCACGCACGCCGTCGGCGGGGTCCTGGGGGCGCTGCCCACCCACGCCGTCAGCGTCAGCTGCCTGGGGGTGCCGGACACCCGCGGCGACGGGGTGTTCGAGACGTCGGTGAGCATGTTCGGCAACGACGTCTCCAACGCCACCGCCCTGTTCGAGCTCGCCGGCGGCGGCTCGATGCGCACCAACGAGTTCCGCCGCGTCGGCTACCCCTCGCACCTGAAGGAGTCGCGGTTCCGCTTCTTCGGCACCGAGGCCAGCTTCGAGCAGACGGTGAACCAGAGCGTGTGGCAGGACAAGGAGGGCTTCACCGACGTCACCGACCTGCTGCGCGCCCGGCCCAGCCTGGACGAGGACGACCCCTCGCTGGCGGGGGTGTCCCCGGCGCTGCGGGCGGCGTTCGTCTCCGGCTGCGCCCCCGTGCACGACCGCGCCCGCCTGCCGAAGGAGCTGACGGGCGCGCCGAACGGGCACGAGGGCGCGCACCACTTCCTGGTGGACGACTTCGTGCGCTCCGTCACCGACGGCACCGTGCCGCCGGTCGACGCGTGGGTGGCGGCGCGCTTCACCCTGCCGGGGATCGTGGCGCACGAGTCGATGCGCCGCGGCGGGGAGCGCCTGCCGATCCCGGACCACGGCGAGGCCCCCGCCTGAGCCCGGCGCGCGCGGCCGGCGCGGCGGGCTCAGGCGGGCCGGCGGCGCCTCACCACACGTCGCCCTCGCGCCACTCGCACAGCAGCCGGCCGGTGACGTCCCACGCGCCGGCCGGGTCGTGCACGTGCAGGCCGCCGTCGTCCTCCGGGGTGTCCCGCACCCCCTCGGGGGTCACCACGCCCGAGGGGCCCCGCCACGGGCGCCAGCCGCGCGCGGCGTACAGGCGCGCGCCGTCGGCGGAGGCGCTGAGGAAGGCGGCCTCGTGGGCGCGGGCGGCGAGGTCCTCCACGACGCCCACCAGCGCCGAGCCCAGGCCGCGGCGGCGGTGCGCGGCGTCCACGGCCACGGCCTCGACGTAGCCGGCGCGCACGAGGCGCCCGCCGGCGAGCAGGTGGCGCTGCACGAGGGCGGCGTGCCCGACCAGCCGGCCGCCCCGCAGCGCCAGGACGTGCAGACCGCCGAGGGCGTGGCGCAGGTCCTCGTCGGTGGCCTGCCCGTCGAAGGCGGCGTCGAGCAGGGCGCGCAGCTCGTGCAGCCGCTGCCGGCCCAGGTCGGCGGTGTGCACGACGGTCAGGTCCTCGGGGACGCCCACGCCCCGATCGTGCCGCACGCACCGCGGCCCCGGCGCTGGGGTGCGCCGGGGCCGCGGGAGGGGTGCGGGTGGGCTCAGGGCAGGACGAGGACCGTGCCCACGACGATGCGCGCCGGGTCGTCGCCGATGAGGCCGCGGTTGGCGTTCCAGAGGTTCAGGTAGCCGCCGGCCACGCCGTTGTTCACGGCGATGCGGTACAGCGTGTCGCCGGGGCGCACCACGTAGGTGCGCGCCGCCGGGGCGGGCGCCGCCAGGACGACCGGGG
>NZ_JAAALM010000018.1 GCF_009906395.1 Kineococcus indalonis | reverse complement strand
CCACCCGCACCCCGGCGCGCGGGCGGGTGACGACGACGGCCAGCCGCACCCGGGTGCGGGTGGAGCTGCGCGCCGGCGGGGACGTCGTGGCGGTCGAGACGGTCGACCTGGACCCCTCGGCGGCGCTGCTGCGCGTGCACGCGGTGCCCGCCGGCGACGTGGAGGTCTCGGTGGTGCACGAGGGCCGGGAGCTGGTGCGCTGGAGCACAGCCGAGCAGCGCGCGGGGATCGGGGAGGTCCCCGGCCCGGCCACCGAACCGCCCGCGCCGGCGGACGTGGCCAGCGTGGAGGAGCTGGCGCTGACCGCCGAGCACCTGGAGCTGTACCGGCACGCCACCCGCTCCCCCGAGCCGTACTGGCGCGAGGCGCTGGCCCGCGACCCCGGGCACGTGCCCAGCCTGGTGGGCCTGGCGGTGCGCGCCTACCGCGCCGGCCTGGACGAGCAGGCCGAGCAGCTGCTGCGCCGCGCCGTGGAGCGCCTGACCTCCCGCCACCCCACGCCGCGCGACACCACCGCGCTGTACCTGCTGGGCGTGGTCCTGGAGGCCCGCGGGCGCGAGGACGAGGCCTACGACGCCTACGGGCGCGCGTCGTGGGCGCGGGCGTGGCGGGGACCGGCCGGGTACCGGATGGCGCGCCTGGACGCGCGCGCCGGGCGCACGCGGGCCGCGCTGCACCGGCTGGCCGACGTGCGCCGGGTGGAGCCGGAGCACCTGCAGGCCACCGCGCTGGAGGTGGTGTGCCGCCGCCGGCTCGGCGAGGACACCGGCACGGTGCTGGCCGCCGCGCGCGCCCTGGACCCGCTGGACGCGTGGCTGCGGCACCTGGCCGGCCTGCCCACCAGCGCCGACGCGCAGACCTGCCTGGACGTGGCCCTGGAACTGGCCGGCGCCGGGGAGCTGGCGGGCGCGCTGCGCGTCCTGGACGAGGCCGAGGAGCGCGAGCCGCTGCGCGCGGCGGGGCAGCCGGCGGCCGGGCCGCTGCTGGCGCACCACCGGGCCCTGGTGCTGGACCGCCTGGGCCGCACCGCGCAGGCGGCCGCCGCGCGCGCCGACGCCGCGGCGCGCGACACCACGTGGTGCTTCCCCGGCCGGCGCGAGGACGTGGCCGCGCTGAGCGCCTCGGCCGCCGACCCGCGGGCGCGCGCCCTGCGCGGGCACTGGCTGTACGCGGCGGGCCGGCACGCCGACGCCGTCGCCGACTGGCGGGCCGGGGCGGAAGGCGCCCCGGGCGACCCGGTGCCGCACCGCAACCTCGGCCTGGCGCTGGTCAACGACCACCGCGACCTCGAAGCCGCCCGCGCGGCGTACGCGCGCGCGGAGCAGGCCGCCCCGGACGAGGCGCGGCTGCGCTTCGAGGTGGACCAGCTCGACGCGCTGCGCGGGGTGGGCGCGCAGCAGCGGCTGGCGCGCTGGCGGGAGCGCTGGGACCTGGCCGAGCAGCGCGACGACGCCCTCGTGGAGGTCGCGCACCTGCTGGTGAGCACCGGCGGCGCCGCGCGGGCCGTGGAGCTGCTGACCTCCCGCACGTTCCAGCCGTGGGAGGGCGGGGAGGGGCAGGTGCTCTCGGCGTGGGAGCGAGCCCGCACCCGCCTGGCCGTGGAGGCGCTCGCGGACGACCCGGCCGCGGCGGTGGCGCACCTGCGGGCGGCGCTGGAGAGCCCGGCGTGCCTGGGCGAGGCGCGCCACCCGCTGGCGGCGACGGCGCAGCTGCACCTGCTGCTGGGCGAGGCGCTGGCCGCGGCCGGTGACGCGGGCGCGGCGCGCGCGGCGTGGGCGGCGGCGGCCGAGCACCGCGGGGACTTCCTGGGGATGAGCACGCAGGAGCACAGCGAGGCGACGTTCTCCTCGGTGCTGGCGCTGCGCCGGCTGGGCCGCGACGACGGGCCGCTGACCGCCTCGCTGCGCCGCTTCCGCGACGCGTTCGCGGCGGCGGTGCCGGTGGTGGACTACTTCGCCACCTCGCTGCCGGACCTGCTGCTGTTCGAGGAGGACCCGCTGGCCGTGCGCGACCGGCGGGTGGCGGTGCTGGACGCGCAGCTGGCGCTGCTGGACGGCGAGGACGACCGCGCCCGCGAGCTGCTGGCCGACCCGCGCCTGGCGGCCAGCCGGCACGCGGCCGACCTGGCGCACGCCCTGGCCACCCGCCCCGGGCTGCTGGGCGCGGCCACCGCCCAGCCCGACGCCCAGCCCGACGCCCAGCCCGACGGACCCGTCACCCGGATCGAGGAGGTGGCCCGGTGAGCGCCACGCGGAACCTGCCGGCCGGTGCGCCGGAGAAGCTCGTCATCAGCCTGTGGGACTTCTCCTGGTACGTGCGCACCGGGCCGGGCGAGCCGTTCGAGGACCTCGACGCGGCCTTCGCGCAGGCGGTGGAGCGCGGGTACGACACCGTGCGGATCTGCGCGATGCCGTTCCTGCTGTTCCGCTCCGGCGTGGACACCTCCGCGCTGCGGCTGGGGCCGCTGGGCGGGGAGTACGGGCAGGGCGTGCGCTGGTACGACGTGGCGCACGAGAGCACGATCGACGCGCGGGAGCACACCCTGGCGTTCTTCCGCGCCGCGCAGCGCCACGGCGTGCACGTCATCGTCTCCAGCTGGGAGTACCAGCAGTCGCCCTCGTTCGCCCTCGACCCGGACTGGTACGAGGCCCTGCACGCGGTGGAGCCCGAGCAGCGCGCGGAGGTGCTGGCCGACGCGCACGCCGACCTGATCGACCTGCTCGTCGAGGAGGGTCTGGACGAGACGGTGCTGTTCACCGAGCTGCACAACGAGGTCCAGATCGGCTTCCTCGTCGACGGCCTGGGCGTGCCGCGCGGCGAGGCGGCGGTGCCGGCGCTGACCGACCGGCTCGAGCGCGGGATCCGCCGCTTCAAGCAGCGCCACCCGGACCGGCTGTGCACGGTGAACTACGCCGGGGTGCCGGTCGGCGCGCTGAGCGCGGTGCCGCCCAGCGCGGACGTCCTCGTCGTGCACCCCTACGCCTACGGCAACCTGCAGGAGCTCATCGACGTCTTCGGCCTGCGCGGGCCCGTGGAGGAGTTCTCCCGCGAGCGGGCGGCGCCGCTGCTGCGCCCGGGCGCCCCCGCGGTCGAGGACTGGGGGCCGGGTGAGGCCAACGCCTGGAAGCTGGAGGCCACGGTCGTCTCGCTGCCCGAGGTGTACGTGCACGACTGGTGCGACCCGGCCGCCTTCGACCGCTGGCTGTACGAGCGCTGGGGCGAGCACCGCCTGGCCGTGGAGCAGAAGCTCACCCTGTGGCTGGAGGTGGCCGCCGACTGGGCCGCCGCGCGCGGGGTCCCCCTCGTGCTCGGCGAGGGCTACGTCGGCTACACCCCCAAGCACGGGCGCTTCGAGGAGGGACCGGTGGGCGCGGAGCTGTGCCGCCGGGCCGTGCGCGAGGCGCACCGCCTCGGCGCGTGGGGCGCGGTGGTCTGCTCCAACGCCGCGCCGCAGCACAGCATGTGGGCCGACGTCGCCCTGCAGCGCGAGTGCGCGGCCCTCCTGACCGGCACCACCCCCACCCACCCCGACCGCGCCGACGACGGCGCACAGGAGGTTCGACGATGAACTCCCGACTCTCGCGGCGCAGCCTGCTCGCGGCCACGGCCGGCCTCGGCGGCGCCGGCCTGCTGACCGGCTGCGTCGGCACCAGCGGCTCGGAGGGCGGTGGCGCGGCCGCCGGCGGCGGAGGGGGCGGCGGCGGTGGCGGTGGCGTCGTCTTCCAGAACTCCATCCAGGACACCGCCCCCAAGGCCGCCCTCGAGGCGCTCGTGCAGGCCTACGACGGCGAGGTGACGATGAACTCCGTCGCCACCGAGCAGTTCCGCGCCCAGCTGACCAACTACCTGCGCTCCAACGACCCGCCGGACGTGATGAGCTGGTACGCCGGGTCGGTGGCCCGCGACTACGCCGCGCAGGGCCTGCTGCTGGACGTCTCCGGCATGTGGGAGGGCGACGGCGCGTGCGCGGGCTTCTCCGAGGCGCTGAAGAACCTCTCCACCGCCGAGGACGGCACGCAGATCTTCGTCCCCACCAACTACTACTGGTGGTCCGTCTTCTACAGGAAGAGCGCCTTCGAGCGCTGGGGCGTGCAGCCGCCGGCGACGTGGGACGAGTTCCTCGCGCTGTGCGAGAACCTCTCGGGCCAGGGCGTGGCGCCGCTGGCCAACGGGATCGGCTCGACCCCGTGGATGGCCTCGGGGTGGTTCGACTACCTGGACCTGCGCCTCAACGGCGCCCAGTACCACCGCGAACTGCTGGCCGGGGAGCACTCCTTCACCGACCCGGAGGTCGTGGCGGTCATGGAGCAGTACGAGCGGCTCATCCCGTACTTCGACCCCGACATGGGCTCGTACTCGGCGCAGGACGCGGCGGTGCCGATGGCGCAGGACCAGGCCGGCATGTACCTCATCGGCGCCTTCGTCACCCAGTACTTCCCCGAGGACCAGCGCGACGACCTGGACTTCTTCTCCGTCCCGGTGATCGACCCGGCCGTGCCGACGGCCGAGGAGGCCCCCACGGACGGCTACTTCGCCGCGGCCGGCACCTCCGACCCGGACGCGACGATCGCCTTCCTGTCCTACCTGGCCGCCCCGGAGCAGCAGCAGGCGTTCATCGAGCAGTCCGGCTCCTCCAACCTGCCCACCTCCCCGGACGTCGACACCTCGGCGTTCAGCCCGCTGGTGCAGAAGGGCATCGAGCTGCTGAACTCCACGCAGGAGATCACCCAGTTCTTCAACCGGGACTCCTCCGACGCGCTGCAGACGACGGCGGACACCGCGCTGACGCAGTTCCTCGCCGACCCGGGCTCGCGCGACCGGATCCTGCAGGAGTGGCAGCGGGCCGCGGAAGGGGTCTTCGGGCAGTGAGCAGCGACGTGTCGGCCGCGGCCCGGCCGGCGGGGCGGGGCACCGGCGCCCCGCGCACCGCCGGCCGCGGCGGCGGCACCGCCCGGCCGGGCGGCCCGTCGCTGGGCGCGCGGCTGCGGCGGGTGCCGCTGCTGGTGTGGGTGTTCCTGCTGGTGCCGGTGGCGGTGGAGCTGTTCTGGGTCTTCTGGCCGGCGGCCAACTCCTTCTCGCTCTCGCTGACCCGCTGGGACGGCATCTCCCCGGCCGAGCCGGTGGGCCTTGCGAACTTCGCCGACCTGGCCCAGGACCCGATCTTCCGCACGGCGCTGACCAACAACGCCCTGTGGGTGCTCGGCTTCGGCGTCCTGTCCGTGGTCGGCGGCCTGGCGCTGGCGGTGGCGCTGAACCGGCCCGGGCGCGGGGTGGGCTTCTACCGCAGCGCGATCTACCTGCCGATGGTCGTCTCGATGGCGGTGACGGGCCTGTTCTGGCGGGTGATGTACCAGCCGGGCGGACCGGTCAACGCCGGCCTGGAGGCGGTGGGGCTGGGCTCGCTGACACGGCAGTGGCTGGCCGACCCCGACGTGGCGCTGGCCGCGATCCTCGTGGCCGCGGTGTGGCGCCAGGTCGGCTACATCATGGTCCTGTACCTGGCGGGGCTGAAGGGCTGCGACGCGACGCTGGAGGAGGCCGCGGCCGTCGACGGCGCGAGCGCCTGGCAGCGCTTCTGGCACATCGTCATGCCGCAGCTGCGCGGGGTGAACACGGTGGTCTTCGCGGTCACCGTCATCGACTCGCTGCGCACCTTCGACATCGTGTGGGCGATGACCCGCGGCGGCCCCTACAACACGACGCAACTGCTGAGCACGTACATGTTCCAGCAGGCGTTCACGTCGGGGAACCTCGGCTACGCCTCGGCGATCGCGGT
This sequence comes from Kineococcus indalonis, assembly GCF_009906395.1. Taxonomy (GTDB): domain Bacteria; phylum Actinomycetota; class Actinomycetes; order Actinomycetales; family Kineococcaceae; genus Kineococcus; species Kineococcus indalonis. The sequence continues at coordinate 14,642 of NZ_JAAALM010000018.1, read as the reverse complement.
CGTCATCTTCGTCCTGGCGATCGGATTCATCATCACCTACCTGGCCCGCCAGGCCCGCGCGGAGGAGCAGTCGTGAGCGCCACCACCCTCACCCCCGGCACGGCCGCGACGCCCCAGCAGTGGCGCAAGCCGCGGCGGGCCCGCTCGCCGTGGCTGCACGTCGTCATGGTCCCGCTGACCCTGCTGTGGCTGAGCCCGGTCGTCTACGTGGCCCTCATCGCGTTCCGCTCCTTCGACGACATCGCCGCGCGCGGGCTGGCCGCGCTGCCCGCCTCCTTCACCCTCGACGGCTTCGCGACGGCCTTCAGCGGCGGCGGGCTGGTGCGGGCGCTGGGCAACAGCATCGCGGTGACCGCGGCCGCGGTGCTGGCCTCGCTGGCGCTGTCCTCGTGGGCGGCGTACGCGCTGAGCCGCTTCGCGATCCCCGGGCGCAAGACGATCCTGCTGGCGATGCTGGCCGGCAACCTGTTGCCCCCGCAGATCCTGCTGGTGCCGGTGGCGCGGATCAGCGAGTCCCTGGGCATCGCCGACACCCTCTTCGCGCTCGTGGCGGTGCAGGTGGGCTTCGGCATCGGCTTCTACACCTTCGTGCTGCACGGGTTCATGCGCGGGCTGCCGGAGGAGCTGTTCGAGGCCGCCCGTCTGGACGGGGCGGGCGCGGGGCGCATCTACTGGCGGATCGTCCTGCCGCTGAGCCGCCCGGCGATGGCGGCGCTGGCGGCCCTGGCCACGACGTGGATCTTCAACGACCTCATCTGGGCGCTGACGGTGCTGCGCTCGGAGTCGAAGTTCCCGATCACGGCGGCGCTGCTGAACCTCATGGGCGGCTACTCCAGCGCGTGGAACGTCATCGCCGCAGCCTCCCTGGTGGCAGCGGTCCCCACGGCCATCGTGTTCTTCCTCTTCCAGAAGCAGTTCGTCTCCGGGCTGCTGGTGGGCTCGAACAAGTGAGCGGGACGTGGGTCCTGCCGACCCGCTCCGGTGAGCACGTCGTCGCGCCCGCCCCGCACGGAGCAGGCCTGGTGCGCGTGCACTGGGGCGCGCGTGGCGGCGCGCAGCCGGCCCCGGCGCCGCGGCGCACGTCCTTCGAGACGCCGCTGGACCTGCTGCCGCTGGAGGCCACCGCCCTGGGCACCCGCTCCGCGCACGCCGCCGAGCTCGTGGTGCGCCGCGCCGACGGGCTGCGCGGCGCCCGGCTGCGCCCCGCCGGCGAGGTGACGCTCACGGTCGAGCGGGACGCGCACGAGCTGCGCGCGCCGTTCACCGACGAGGTGGCGCAGGTGGACGTGGAGCTGGTGCTGCGCAGCAGCACCACCCACGACGTGGTCACCAAGCACGCCGTGGTGCGCAACCGCTCGCCCCACGCGGTGGAGCTGCTGCGCTGCTGGGGCGGCGCGTTCACCCCACCCGTGGGGCCGGGCGCGCGCATCGGCACGCTGACCGGGGCGTGGTCGCGGGAGTTCACCGAGGCCGTCGTGGACCTGCCCGTGGGCACGTTCGGCCTGGGCAGCCGGCAGGGCCTCACCTCGCACGGCGCCTCCCCCGTCGTCACCGTCCGCGCCCGCGACGACCGCGAGAGCCGGGCGACCGGCACGTACGCGGTGGCGCTGGCGTGGAGCGGGTCGTGGCGGTTGCAGGTGGAGACCGTGCCGTTCACCGACCACGTGCGCGTCTCGGGCGGCCCCGACGACGAGTCCGGCGTCGTGACGCTGCCGCCGGGCGGGTCGGTGACCACCCCGGGGCTGGCGGGGCTGTGGGTGCCGGGCGGAGCTGACGAGGCCGCCCAGGCCTGGCACGCCTACCAGCGCACCCTGGCTCGCTCCACGGGCTCCGAGCACCGGCCGGTGGTGGCGAACTCCTGGTACGCCACCGGCTTCGACGTGCGGGTGGAGCACCAGCTCGCGCTGGCCGACGCGGCCGCCGACCTGGGCGCGGAGGTGTTCGTCGTCGACGACGGCTGGTTCCGCGGCCGCACCTGCGACCGCGCGGGGCTCGGCGACTGGGAGGTCGACGCGGCGAAGTTCCCCGGCGGGCTGGAGCCGCTGATCGCGGGCGTGCGCGAGCGGGGCCTGTGCTTCGGGCTGTGGGTGGAACCGGAGGCCGTCAACGAGGACAGCGACCTGTACCGCGCCCACCCCGACTGGGTGCACCGCGCGCCGGGCCGGGACCCGGTGCGCCTGCGCCACCAGCTCCTCCTCGACGTGGGCCGGCCGGAGGTGGAGGCGTGGGTGCTGGCGACGCTGCGCCGCCTGCTCACTCGCTACGGGATCAGCTACCTGAAGTGGGACCTGAACCGCGCCGTCACCGACGGCGGCGCCGCCGTGCCCGGCGGGGACGACTGGTCGTGGCGGCACACGCAGGCCTACCACCGGGTGCTGGACGCGCTGCGCGCGGAGTTCCCCCACGTCACGGTGGAGGCGTGCGCGGGCGGCGGCGGCCGCATCGACCTGGCGGTGCTGGCCCGCACCGACGTGGTCTGGCCCAGCGACGAGACCGGCCCGCGCGACCGGCTGGCCGTGCAGCACGGTTTCCTGTCCGCGTACCCGGCGTGGGTGATGAGCTCGTGGGTGACCGACGAGCTGGATGTCCTGGACCGCGAACCGGTCAGCGTCGACTTCCGGTGCGTCGTCGCGATGGCCGGGGTGATGGGCCTGGGCGGGGACCTGCTGCGCTGGAGCCCCGAGCAGCGCGCGCGGGTGCGCGAGCTCGTGGCGCTGCACCGCTCCGTGCGCCACGTCCTGCACGGCGGCCTGGTGCGCCGGCACGGCACGCCCGCCGATCCCGAGTACGCGGTGCAGTACACGGGCGAGGCGACGGTGGTCGTGCTGGCGTGGGCGCGGCCGGGCCGCCCCGCCACCTGGCGGGTGCCGCTGGGCGACCTGCCCGCCGGGACCCGGCTGCGTGCGCGTGGCGGTGACCCGGGGTCCTCCCCGGTGTTCGCTGCGGAGGACGGGCTGGTGGTGACGTGGTCGTGCGGCGACTGCGACGTGCTCGTGCTGGACCGCGTGTGAGCGGGAGTGGGAGCGGCTGGCGACCGCGGCCGCTGGTGGTGCAGACCGACGACGCCCGCGGCGGGCGGTGGACGTCCCTGCGCACCCCCGAGCGGGAGTGGCTGTGGCGCAACCCCGCCGTGCCCGCGTCGGCGCGAGCCACCGTGCGCCCAGGTGACGCGTTCGTCGACGCGGGCGGGGTGGAGGAGTGCTTCCCCACCCTGCGCGGAGAACCCGACCACGGCGACGTGTGGTCGCGCCCGTGGACCACCGAGGGACCGGGGTGCGCGTCGGTGCGGACGGGTTCCTTGTCGCTGCGCCGGTCGCTGGTGGTCGAGGACGGCGCGGTGGTCGCGACCTACGACGTGTCCGGCCCGCCCGGCGCGCGCGTGCTGCACGCCGTGCACGCCCTCCTCGACCTCTCCCCCACCGCCCGCCTCCTCGTCCCCGGCGCACCGGCCGTGACGGTGCTCGACCAGCCGGCGCCCGGCGGATCCACGCGGACCACCTTGCCCGACGGCGCCGGTGTGCCGCTCGACGTCCTCGGCCCCGACGACGGCACCGCCCGCTGCGCCGTCGTCGCCACCGACCGCGTCGACGTCCTCGACGGCGCCCACCGGCTGTCCCTGCGGTGGCGGGTGATGCGCGGCGCAGGGCCGGTGTCCCTCGTGGTGTGGCGCAACCTCCACGGGTGGCCGGAGGCGGCGCCGTACCGGTCGGTGGGTGTGGAGCCGCTGCTCGGCGCGGCCGCGGACCTCGCGGTCGCGGGCGCCGGGCAGAGCGGCGTGCTCGACATCGACGGTGGGCTCACGTGGCGGCTGACGCTCACCGCGCACCGCGAGGGCTGACGGCCAGCGTCCACGCCCTCGGCGTCACACCGCCCTCCGACGACCGCGATCACCAGGGTCACCGCCGCACTGGCGCGCCCCCGGTGACCGACGCCTGGAGCTTGCCGCTAGAGACGCAACGCGCGAGCACTGGCGTTGCGTTTGTTGTGCTTGGGGTCGTACCCTATTCACGTGCGCACCGCCGTCTTCGAGAACACGCGGTCCTCGGTCAGCGAGGAGTGGTTGACCACCGGCGAGGCCGCGCGCCTCCTCGGGGTCTCGCGCCAGCACGTCGTCAACCTGTGCGAGCGCGGCGACCTGCCCCACACGACGACGGGCGTGCACCGCCGGGTGCGCCGCGCCGACGTCGAGGCGCTGCGCGCCACGGGCGCCCGGCTGAGCCGAGACCAGCGCCGCAGCCTGTGGCTGGGGCACGCCGTCGCCGGCCACCTGGTCACCGACCCGGAAGCCACGATCGCGCAGGCGCGCGCCAACCTGGCCGTCCTGCGCGAGCGCCACTCCCGCGGGCAGGTGGCGAAGTGGCTGGCGGAGTGGGCCGACCTGCTCGATGGTCCCGTCGAGGGCATCCTCACGGCCCTCACCTCCCCGTCCCCGCGGGCGCGGGAACTGCGCCAGAACTCCCCCTTCGCCGCCGTGCTGTCCGAGGAGGAGCGCCGGCGCGTGCGCGAGGCCTTCGCACAGCACTCCTCGACGTCCTCGCCGTGGGGCGCGGAGTGAAGCGCGCACACCTGGCGCACATCCTTCGGGCGGCCAGCCAGATCGCCGACGACCGCGACGTGGTCGTGATCGGCTCGCAGTCGATCCTGGGCTCCTTCGACGAGGACGACCTGCCCGACCCGGTGATCGGTTCCGTGGAGGCGGACGTCACCTTCTGGGACGACCCGCACGACCTGAAGTCCGACGCGGTGGACGGCGCGATCGGCGAGGACAGCGGCTTCCACCAGATGTACGGCTACTACGCCCAGGGCGTGTCCGTGAGCACCGCGGTCCTGCCCCAGGGCTGGCGCGGGCGGGTGGTCGTGTGGGAGAGCCGGTCCAGCGAACCGGGGCGGGCGCACTGCCTGGAGGTGCACGACCTGGCGATCGCCAAGCTCGTCGCAGCACGCATGAAGGACTACGAGTTCGTCTCCGCGCTCATCGGGGCCGGGCTCGTCTCGTGCGAGACGCTGCGGGAGCGGGCCTCGCTGCTGCCCCCGCCACGCTCACGTACCACGCGCGTGCTGCGCTGGATCGACGGACACGATGGACGGACTCAGCGGTGAAGGGCGGTGTCGACGCTGATGCGACCCGCACAGCACCTACGTTCCAGCCTTGCCAGTACCCCTTGTTGCCCAACACGTCAGCGTCCCGGTCGCCGCGGCACCGGCCGCGCCGGTGGCTCTACTGCGGTGTCCCCGGCCGGTGAGGCCAGGGACCGCTCGAACCCGGTGATGAGGTCGATGAGCCCGTCGACCTCGAAGGCGCGGTTGCGCCGCCCGGCGGTGGTCTGCCGCAGGACGCCGGCGGTGTGCAGGCGGTCGACGGCCTCGTTGACCGCCTGCGCGGAGCGCCCGGTGAGCCTGACCAGCTGGGCGACGGTGAGCACCGGCGCCTGCGGCAGGACCTCGTCGAGCAGCTGCGCCACGGTGGAGCCGGCGCGCACGGTCCCGACGGCCTCGCGCCACCGCTCCCGCAGCTCCGCGAGACCGGTGGTGAGCCCGGCGACGCGCCCGCACGCCTCGGTGGTGGCCGCGGCGAAGACGGCGACCCACTCGGCCAGGCCGCCAGGGTCCTCCGGCGCCGCGCGGTACGCGGTGAGCCCGGCGACGTAGTCCTGGCTGCGGGTGGCCAGCACCAGGCTGATCGGGGGCACGTGCCGCGGGCTCAGGCCGCGCCGGGTGAGCACCACGTGGATGAGCGCCCGGCCGGTGCGGCCGTTGCCGTCGGCGAAGGGGTGGATGGTCTCGAACTGCGCGTGCGCGAGAGCGGCCTGCACCAGCGGGGGGTGCCCATCGGACTCCAGGTACTCGGCGAGGTCCTCCAGCAGCGCACCGACCTCGCCGGGCGGCGGGGGCACGAAGTCCGCGCGGCACGGGTTGTAGCTCGACCCACCGATCCAGTTCTGCCGCTCGCGCACCTGCCCGGCCCACGAGGCGTCCCGGGTGCCGGCCAGCAGGGCGCGGTGGATGTCGCGGATGCCGTCGACGCCCACCCGCGGCCGGCGCGCCACGTCGTCGACGGCCGCACGCATGGCGTCGATGTTGCCGAGCACCTCGGCGGCGCCCTCGTCGGGCGAGGAGCCGTCCGCGGCGCGCGCGGCGTCGGCGCGCGCCAGCCGACGGCCGCCGATCTCCAGGCCCTCGATGCGAGAGGACGCCACCGCCTCGGCGCGCAGCAGCAACCGGGCGATCGCCTCACAGCCGCGGAAGACTGTCGAGTTGAGCGTCTGCACGGCGCGCTCGGCGTCGGAGATGTCGGCGATCACGTCGGCGGGCAGGAGCACCTCTCGCCCCACGAGGGGGTCGGGGACGAAGGCGTCGTAGCGGCAGGGCTGGCGGTGACGTCGGGGCAACCCTGCCACGTCTGCCGGGTCGGGACTCCAGACGACACTCACGAGGCGGGACACGCTGACATCGTAATCAAGGTTGTACGACAACCTTGATGATGGGGGGAGGCTGGTCAGCTCTTCCGCACGAGACGCCGCAGCTGCCGTCGCGTCTCCTCGTCCGTGGAGTACAGCACCGTCCCGACCATCCCCCGGGTGAGCAGCACCTTGTAGACGTTGCGCACCAGCCGGTCGAAGTCCGCGTCACCCACCCTCGTGCGGTTGCGGAAGTCGGGGTCCTTGTTGGCGGAACGCTCGCTGATGAAGCGGCCGTCCCGCCACAGCAGGTCCGGACCGATGATCACCCCGCTCCAGTCGTACTCGAAGCCCTGCGCGGTGTAGATGCAGCCGACCTGCCCGAAGCCGCCGGGCTCGGTCGCCCAGAGCGCGGCCGGCGGAGCGTCGCCGACGGCGCGGTCGCCGGGCACGTTCCACGGCCGCGCCCAGTCGCCGATGCGCACGTCCGGCACCAGGCCGCCGTCCGGGGCGGGCGTCTTGCTCCACGGCCAGCAGTAGCCGGCAGACATGCGCGCGGAGTAGCCCTCCTCCCGCTTGGCGGCGAGGAGCTGCTCCATCTCCTCGGGGGTGTCCGCGACGACCACCTCGAAGGTGTCGTCGCCGGCCCGGTCCTCGACACCGGCGTCGTCGAGGCCGAGCAGCCGCTGCACCCAGCGCACGTACTCGGCGCTGCCGCCGCAGCGGAACTGCGCATCCAGCTCCACGGTGAGCACGTCGAGACCGAGGCGCTGCGCGTGCTGCGTGATCTCCTCGAGCGAGCCCATCTCACCCGGGCGGACGACCTGGTGCTGGTCGAGCAGGAAGACCGGCACCCGCGCCGCGGCGATGAGCTCGTCGACCTGCGGCCGGCCGGTGCGCAGCTCTGCGCGGGTGTAGCGGTCGACGGACGTCTCCCGGATGCGGTGGGCCTCGTCGAGGATGAGCACGTCGAGGTCGTTGGGCTCGGCGGTCATGAACTGGTTGAAGTACTTGAACATCGACTGCACGCGCGGGGAGCGGCGTCCGGCGACCTTGCGCAGCGTCTGCGTGAAGGAGCGCGAACCGGTGGCGTGCAGGACGCTCTGTCCGGCGCGAGACAGCTCCCCCAGCAGGGAGAGCGCGATGACGCTCTTGCCGCTGCCCGGACCACCGGTGACGACGACGATGCGCTTGCTGTTGCCGGCCTTCGCCCGCCGCACCTGGTGCAGCACGAGGTCGACGGCCTCCTGCTGCTCGCCGACGAGACGGAACTGCTCGCGCTCGCGGATCTCGTCGGCGGCGACCTTGAGCAGCTGCCGCGAGGGCGCCACTTTGGACCCGAGCAGCTCGTCCGCGGCCTCCACTCCCGGCACGCCCGGGGCGAGGCGGCTGCGCAGGTGCTCGCGCAGTGCGCCGCGCTCAGCACCGGTGAACAGCCACCCCGTGCGGTCCATGGTGTAGTCCGCGAGCTCCGCCACAGCACCGGGTGCAGTGGCGTTGTGCAGGTACGCCACGCCGGCGACGGCGTCCTTCGCGAACTCCAGCGAGCGGGTGAAGTCGAGGAGGTACTCGACGTACCCGCGCACCTGCCGAACCGGGTGCAGCTTCGGCGGCCCGGCCGTGCCCGGCACGACGACGAGGTCGGGGTTGCCCTCGAAGCGGTGCGCAGAGCTCCACTGCTTCAGCTCGACGACGACGTACGAGGGAGCGCCCGTCACCGGGTGCACGCCGGCGAGCACGACATCGGCGCGCTTCGACGTCAGCGGGAGCTGGTGCTCGAGCAGCACCTCGACGTCCCCGAGGCCGGCCTCGACGAGGTCGGTGGCGAGCACCGGCAGGCTCGCCCTCCACGAAGCCACCTCGCTCGGGCTGGGCCGGTAGCCCGCCGAGTGGAGCACCTGCTCGATGAGCGCCTCCACGACGGATCCGGTGGGCAGCTCGTCCTGGAGCTGAGCGGCGGAACGACGGACCAACGACACAGGACATCCCCAAGGCAGCACGAAGTCTCGTGCGGGTGGGGGCGTGTCCTGTGCCCAGCCGGAGCTCGGGCGGCGGAAGCCTGTCGGGCCGCGGTCACAAGCTACCGCCGTCGATCCCCGCTGTGCCGTCAGCTTCAGCACGACGACACGCGATCCACCCATCGGACAGGTGGTCGTCTGAGAAGGTGACGAGGTGAGCGTGGAGCAGAGCTCGTCGAGCAGTGGCCTCGCAGAGGGTCTGCAAGAAACCTTCATCGCCGCCGACCTCGAAGCAGCCCTGCACCGAGCCGCGGACTGGTCGACGGTCGTCCACAGCGTCGACGACGCCGACGCACCCCACGTCCTGGCCCGCCACGTCGGCGCGATCGTCCAGCGCGCCCTGGAGGCGAGGAGCGACCACGGCGAGCGGCTGACCCTGGTGCGCGACGTGCTCGGCGTCCTCGGGGAGCACGGCGCCGTCCCCGTGCCCGACGAGAAGGGCGCCCCCCGCCAGCTCCTCGCCGCGCATCGTCGGCGCGCGCTGACGCAGCCGTCGACGGTCCGGCCGGCGACACCGCTGTCCGAGGCGGCGCTGCTGACGAACAGCACCGCCGACCCCAGCCTGGCGGCGGAGCTGCGGGCGGAGCTGGCCAGCGCCGACCGGGTCGACCTGCTGTGCGCGTTCGTGAAGTGGTCCGGGCTGCGGCTGATGGAGAGCGCGCTGGCCGATCTGAAGGTGCGGGGCGTCCCGTTCCGGGTCATCACGACGACCTACATGGGCGCCACCGAGCGCCGGGCGCTGGACGCCCTCGTCGACGAGTTCGGCGCCGAGGTGAAGGTCATCTACGAGACGACCCGCACCCGGTTGCACGCGAAGGCGTGGGTGGTGCACCGGGCCACCGGCTTCAGCACCGCCTACGTGGGCTCCTCCAACCTGTCGCGCTCCGCGCTGCTGGACGGCCTGGAGTGGAACGTGCGGCTCTCGGCGGTGGCGAACCGCCCGCTGCTGGAGAAGTTCGACGCGACCTTCGACAGCTACTGGGCCAGCAGCGGCTTCGAGACGTACCTGCCCGGGCGCGACGGCGGCCGCCTGGACGCCGCGCTGGCGGAGGCCGGTGGGCAACGCGGCCCGGGCACGCCGGTGGACCTGTCGGGGCTGGAGGTCACCCCGCGCCCGCACCAGCAGGAGATGCTCGAGCAGCTCGCCGGGGAGCGGCAGCTGCACGACCGGCACCGCAACCTCGTCGTCGCGGCCACCGGCACCGGCAAGACCGTCCTCGCGGCCTTCGACTACCGGCAGCTGCGCGAGCAGCACGGCCGCGACCTGACGCTGCTGTTCGTCGCGCACCGCCGGGAGCTGCTGGAGCAGGCCCTGCGCACGTACCGGGAGGTCCTCGGGGACGGCGCGTTCGGCGAACTGCTCGTCGGCGGTGAACGGCCCCGGCGCGGGCAGCACGTCTTCGCCAGCGTGCAGTCGCTGAGCGCGGAGGTCCTCGGCCAACTGGACCCGCACCGGTACGACGTCGTCGTCCTCGACGAGTGCCACCACGCCAGCGCGAGCAGCTACCAGCGGATCCTGGAACGGCTCCAGCCGGTCGAGCTGCTGGGCCTGACCGCCACGCCGGAGCGCGCCGACGGGCAGGACGTGCTGGCGCTCTTCGACGGGCGCACCGCGACGGAGCTGCGGCTGTGGGACGCCCTCGCCGACGACCTGCTCGTGCCGTTCCACTACTTCGCCGTCGACGACGGCACGGACCTGCGCGACCTGACGTGGCGGCGCGGCGGGTACGACGTCGAGGGCCTCACCGGCCTGTACACCGGCGACGACGCACGCGTTCGCATCGTGCTGCGCGAGCTGCGCCGCCGCGTGGGCGACGTCGGCAGCATGCGGGCCATCGGTTTCTGCGTCAGCGTCGAGCACGCCCGCTACACGGCCCGCGTCTTCCGCGAGGCGGGGATCGACGCGCTCGCCGTCAGCGGGGACAGCGCACCCGAGGAGCGCGCGGCAGCGCTGCGGCGGCTGAAGGACGGCGAGGTGCGCGTCCTCTTCGCCGTCGACCTCTACAACGAGGGCGTGGACGTCCCGCAGGTGGACACCGTCCTCTTCCTGCGCCCGACGGAGTCCGCCACGGTGTTCCTGCAGCAGCTCGGGCGGGGCCTGCGCACGGCACCGGGCAAGGCGGTGCTCACGGCGCTGGACTTCGTCGGGCACCAGAACGCCGGCTTCCGCTTCGACGCCCGTTTCCGCGCCCTCACCGGCGTCAGCCGCGGCGCGTTGCAGGAGCAGGCGCAGAAGGGCTTCCCCTTCCTGCCGGCCGGCTGCTCCATCGTCCTCGACGAGGTCGTGCAGGAACGCGTCGTCGCCAGCATCAAGCGGCAGCTCAGCCCGCGGGCACCCGCCCTCGTCGACGAGGTGCGCGCGCAGGGGTCGGGCAGCATCGCCGACTTCCTCGCTTCCAGCGGCCTGAGCGTGCGCGAGCTCCTCGGCAGCAACCGGTCGTGGACGGCGCTGCGCCGGCGCGCGGGCGTGGAGAGCAGGCCCAGCGGACCGCTGGAGGCCAGCCTGCTCAAGCGGGTGCGCGCCGTCACCCAGGTCGACGACCGGTTGCGCCGCGACGCCTACCACCGGCTCCTCAGCGACGACGTGAGCGCCGACGCGCTCTCCCCGCTCGAGCGCCACCTCGCCGGGATGCTCACCGCGAGCTTGTGGCCGTCGGGCGCACCCGGCGACCTGCCCACCGTCCTCGAGGCGCTGCGCGCGGAACCCGCCGTGCGGGACGAGCTGAGCCAGCTCGTCGACCTCGCCTTCGACGCAGCCCGGCACCCCACCGCGCAGCTCACCGGCGACCTCGCCGACCTGCCGCTGAGCGTGCACGCCCGCTACTCGCGCGACGAGATCGTCAGCGCTCTCGGCGTCGTCACGGACACTCGCCCGCCGATGTCGTTCCGCGAAGGGGTGGTGTGGGCACCGCGGTGGAAGACGGACGCCCTGCTCATCACCCTCGTGAAGTCCGAGGGCGACTACTCCCCCACGACGATGTACCGCGACTACCCGCTGACGCGGGAGCTGTTCCACTGGGAATCGCAGTCGCGCACGACCGTCGCCTCGCCGACCGGTCAGCGCTACCTGCACCACCGCAGGCTCGGCACCCACGTACTGCTGTTCGTGCGGCAGCACAAGCAGGGTGACCTCGGGGCGGAGCCGTACCTGTTCCTCGGGCCGGCTGACTACGCCTCGCACCGGGGCGAGCGACCCATCAGCATCACGTGGCGGCTGCACCACGCGATGCCGATGGACTTCTTCACCGAAGCGGCACTGGTCAACGCCGGTTGAGGCATGACGCTCGCGGGTCACACTCCTGCGAGCAGACACGACGGCTGGCAGGGCACACAGGTCGACGGCGGTCGACGTAAGGACGACGACAGTGCAGCGCTACCTCCTGCCGCCTTCTTGCGCTACCTTTTGCCGCCTTCCTGCGCCACCTCCTGCCGCGCTGGCGCGTCAAGGTTTTCCGCCCAGCGGGGCCGCGAGGTGCTGCTTGCGCGAGCACCACTGCGTCGCTGTCGTGAATGTGTGGCCATGATGTGGTGGCAGCACCGCGCTCACCGTGGAGGACGCACGTGGACCGTCAGCACCGGGTCATGGGTGCCCTCGTGGGCTCCGCCGTCGGCGACGCCCTCGGCGCGCCGTTCGAGTTCGGCCCACCGGGCGCGTTCAGCGCCCGCTTCCCCACCGCTGCGCGCGGGAGCGCCACGGAGATGCGCGGCGGCGGTTCCCTGGGCTGGGAACCGGGCGAGTTCACCGACGACACGCAGATGGCGCTGCTGCTCGCGCAGTCCCTGGTGGACGACGGCGGCCTGGACGAGGCGGAGGTGTTCGTCCGGTTCCAGCGCTGGGCACAGGCCGGCCCGCCGGACATCGGGGTGCAGACGTCCGCGGTGCTGGGCTCCGGGCTGCCGTGGGACACCGCCGCGGCCGAGCACGTGCGCGCCGGGAACCGCGCCGCGGGCAACGGCTCGCTCATGCGCGCCACCCCGGCGGCGGTGTTCTTCGCGCGCGCCGGGCAGCGGGCGAGCATGGACGCCGCCCGGCGGATCAGCGCCCTCACCCACGGCGACCCCGCGGCGGGCGAGGGGTGCGCGCTGTTCCACGAGGCGCTGCGGGCGCTGCTGGAGGGCGGGGACGCCGACGAGGCCATCGCCGCGGCGCTACCGCTGGTGGCGGAGCAGCACCGGGAGAAGTGGGCGCGGGTGTGCGACCCGGGGTGGAGACCTCAGGACGCCACGGAGTCCAACGGCGCGGTGTGGCCGACGCTGGGCTCGGCGCTGTGGGCGCTGCGCAGCTCGGCGACGTTCGAGGAGGCGCTGCGCCTGGTGGTCGACCTCGGCGGGGACACCGACACCCTCGCCTGCGTCACCGGTGCGCTGGCCGGTGCCCGCGCCGGCATCACCGGCATCCCGATCCGCTGGACGTCCGTCGTCCACGGGCGCGTTCCCGGGTTCGGGGACCGGGTGTGGGAGCTGCGCGACCTGCAACTGCTGGCCGCGCAGCTGGACGGGCAGCGCCACCTGCGCCTGCACGAGCCTGCCGCCACCCGCGCCCTGCCCGCCACGGAGGTCACCCCGGGGGTCTGGGCGGCCGACCTGGACGGCGCGCGCCGCAGCGACCGCGACTTCGCCGTGGTCTCGCTGTGCCGCACCGGCGGGCGCTTCGGCCACGACGTGCAGCGCTTCGCCTACCTCACCGACGACGACAGCAACACCGAGCTCGTCACCGTCCTCGACGACGTGCTCGGCGACATCGCCGCGCTGCGCGCCGAGGGTCGGCGGGTGCTCGTGCACTGCCACGCCGGCGCCTCGCGCACCGGCCTGGTGCTGCGGGCGTGGCTGGTGCGCGAGGAGGGGGTGTCGGCGCGGGAGGCGACGGAGCGGGTGGCGGCGGTGTGGCCGCACCTGAGCACGTGGAACGCCGCCTTCACGGCGGCGCTGGAGGAGCTGGCGCGTGGGGACGGGTGAGGTGACGGTTCCGCGGTCCAAGAGCAGCTCCTCGATCTGATCGGCTGCGACCACCGGGGCCCGTGAGCCGGTCCGACCACGGGTGCACGCTGTCCAGGTACCTCACGCACGTCGTCGCGGGCCAGCCGAGATGCACCTGCACCAGCGAGATGGCTGCGAGGCTGTCCAGGGTGAGCGCAGGGCGCTCGGAGGCCTTCCACCGGCGGAGCGGAGGAACCCCGTCCCCGAGGCAGGATCGAGGTGGCGCAGCAGGTTGCTGCACGGTGGGCGCAGCAGTTCGTGGGCGGCGACGGGGCCGCGGCTCGCCACGCCGGCTGCCTCGCACATCCGCTCACCAGTGCCGCCGCGGTTCCGCCGCACGGCCTGCACCGTCTGTGGCACAACCGAAGACGGGAACCGGCGTCCCGGATGGCCGCGATCCGCAGGAGGTGCCGTGCACCGGTGGTGGGTTCCCGGGCCTGCGAGGTGAGGGCGCGCACGTCCCACCGCCTGAGGACGGTGGTGTCGGCGGGATCGGCGCGCGACGGGGGTCAGGGCGGCGCGAGCAGGTCCCGGGGCTCGTCGGTGAGCAGGTCCTCGACCTCGCTCCACGGCACGACGTAGCTGCGGGTGCCGTGCCCGCCGAGCTGGAAGTCCTGGAAGGAGAAGGCGAGCCCGTCCGGCACGGACTGCCACGTCGCCCAGTTCCCCCGTTCCGGGGCCAGGCCCTCGGGCACGGTGACGGGGTCGCCCTGCGCGGCGGCGAGGCCCTCGACGAGGGGGGCGAGCTGAGCGAGGGCCGCCGGCGGGTCGGGGAAGAGGGCGTCGAGGGTCACCGGGCGGGCGCGCCGGACGTCGACGACGGTGGAGGCCAGGGTGGTGGTGGGGTGGGCGGTGCCCTCGGTGCTGTCGACGACCTCCAGCAGCACCTGCACGGTGCGGCCGTCGTCGGTGGTGACGGTGCCCTCGCCGGTGAGGGTGCGCGGCGGGTCGCCGTCCTGCACGGAGGCGCGGGCCTCGTCGAGGACGTCCTCGGCGGAGGCGAGCACCCGCCGGTTCACCTCGGCCGCCACCGGTGCACCGGAGAAGCGCGGCACCACCACGTCCCAGCGCAGGGGACCGGCGGTGCCGGTGAGGCGGGTCTGCGTCCACGGCAGCGCGCCGGGGTCGGTCTGCGCGTCGGGCAGCGGGACCTCCGGGGAGCCCGGCGAAGTGGGCGAGGAACTGCCGGACGCGGGCGGCGGCGCCGGGGTCGCCGCCCGCGTCCGGCAGTTCCTCGCCCACTTCGCCG
>NZ_JAAALM010000189.1 GCF_009906395.1 Kineococcus indalonis | reverse complement strand
GTGCCGGAGGAGCGGGGCGCGGCGGCGCCGGGGCGGACCGGGGGCGCGCGCACCGCTGGGTAGGGTGGCCCGGTGGTCCGCCTGGAGCTGAGCAGCAAGTCCGTCAAGAGCGTCGCGGCCGACGCCGTCGTGCTGGGGGCCGTGCGCTCCCCGGGGACCGGGCGCTCCGCGCCGGTGCTGCTCGGGGTCGACGACCTGCCGCGCGCGACCCGCTCGGCGCTGTCGCAGGCCCTGGCCGACCTCGGCGCCGACGGCGCGGCCGGCGCCGTGCACCTGCTGCCCCGGGTGGCGGGCGTGGCCGCCCCCCTCGTGGCGGTCGTGGGGCTGGGCGAGCAGCCGGCGGACGCCGAGGCGCTGCGCCGGGCGGCCGGTGCCGCCGTGCGCGCCCTAGCCGGGCGCCGGCGCGTGGCCCTGGCGCTGCCCGCCGGCGACGCCGCGGCCGCCGGGGCGCTGGCCGAGGGCGCGGCGCTGGGCGCCTACGCCTTCACCCGCTACAAGGCCGCCGACCGCGCACCGGTGGAGCAGGTGGTGCTGCTGGTGGACAAGCCGCGCGACAAGGCCGTGCGCGCGGCGCTGGAGCGCGCCCGCGCGCTGGGCGCGGCGGTGGCCGTCGCGCGCGACCTGGTCAACACCGCCCCCGGCGACCTGGCCCCGGCCGACCTCGCCGACGCCGCGCAGGAGCTGGCCCGCGGCACCTCCGTGCAGGTGCGGGTGCTCACCGAGGCCGAGCTGGCCGACGGCGGCTACGGCGGCATCCTGGGCGTGGGGCAGGGCTCCTCGCGCCCGCCGCGCCTGGTCGTCGTCGAGCACGCCCCGAAGGGCGCGAAGGCGCACCTCGCCCTCGTGGGCAAGGGCATCACCTTCGACTCCGGCGGCCTCTCGCTCAAGCCGCCGGCCGGCATGGAGACGATGAAGAGCGACATGTCCGGCGCCGCGGCCGTGCTCGCGGCCGTCAGGGCGGTCGCCGACCTGGACCTGCCGGTGCGGGTGACGGGCTGGCTCGCGGTCGCGGAGAACATGCCCTCGGGCACGGCGATCCGCCCCTCGGACGTGCTGACGATGCACGGCGGCACCACCGTGGAGGTGCTCAACACCGACGCCGAGGGCCGCCTGGTGATGGCCGACGCGCTCGTGGCCGCGACCGCCGAGCAGCCCGACCGCGTGGTGGACGTGGCCACCCTCACCGGCGCGCAGGTGGTGGCGCTGGGCAACCGCGTCTCGGCGGTCATGGCCAACGACGACGCCTTCCGCGACGACGTGCTCGCCGCCGCGGAGCGCGCCGGCGAGCAGTTCTGGCCGATGCCGCTGCCGGAGGAGCTGCGCCCCAGCCTGGACTCGCAGGTCGCCGACCTCGCCAACATCGGCGACCGGGCCGGCGGGATGCTCGTGGCGGGGCTGTTCCTGCGCGAGTTCGTCGGCCGGCGCGCCGACGGCTCGCCCGTGCCGTGGGCGCACCTGGACGTCGCGGGCCCGGCGTTCCTGACGTCCGAGCCCCACGGCTACACCCACCGCGGGGGCACCGGCGTGGCGGTGCGCACCCTGGTCGCGCTGGCGGAGGACCTGGCCCGCTGACGGCGGGGCCCGGCCCGCCGGCGGCGGGCGCCCCGTCCCCGTGCACGGAGAGCGACTACCGCTATGCTCGCTGTGACGGCCCTCGGGGGGCCTCGACCGTCCGCTCGACCCAGACCCAGCCGCTCACCCCGTCCGCTCGGGGTCGATCCAGGAGGATCCATGCACGCCACGCACTCCGCCGCGCAGCCCCGCCTGCGCCCGCTCGCCCGCCGCGCGGCAGCCGTCGCCGCCGCTGCCGCCGTCCTCGCCGGTGGTGGTCTCGCGACCGCCTCCGCCGCGTCGGCGGCCCCCTCGGGCGCCGTGGTCGAGGTGCGCAAGGAGTCCGTCGTGACGGTGCGCAAGGAGGCCGTGCGCAAGGAGTCCGCCGTGACCGTGCGCAAGGAGGCCGTGCGCAAGGAGTCCGCCGCGACCGTGCGCAAGGAGTCCGTGGTCGACGAGCGCGAGCGCTGAGCACCTCCCCCCGAGCCCCGCGACGGCGGCGGCACCCCGCAGGGTGCCGCCGCCGTCGTCGTGCGTGGGCCCCGTCACATCCGCCCGCTGGCACTGCGTGCGGTCGAGGGTGACAGAATCACCGCAGCAGTCCCCAGCACAGCCGACCTAGGAGCTTTTCGTGGCAGGTGCCGCCGGCCAGGAGTACGACGTCGTCATCCTCGGAGGAGGCAGCGGGGGCTACGCGTGCGCCCTGCGCTCGGCCGAGCTCGGGCTGTCCGTGGCCCTCGTGGAGAAGGACCTGCTGGGCGGGACGTGCCTGCACCGGGGCTGCATCCCCACCAAGGCCCTCATCCACGCCGCCGAGGTGGCGGACTCCGCCCGCGAGTCGGAGAGCGTCGGCGTGCGCGCCACCTTCGACTCCATCGACATGGCGGGCGTGAACAAGTACAAGGACGGCGTCGTCGCCCGCCTGTACAAGGGCCTGCAGGGCCTGGTGAAGTCCCGCAGGGTCGAGCTGGTCCAGGGCACCGGCCGCCTCGTCGCCAAGGACACCGTCGAGGTCGACGGCCGGCGCTACACCGGCAAGCACGTCGTGCTCGCCTCCGGCTCCTACTCCCGCTCGCTGCCCGGCCTGGAGGTCGGCGGGCGCGTCATCACCAGCGAGCAGGCGCTGCAGCTGGACTCGGTGCCCGAGTCCGTCGTGGTCCTCGGCGGCGGCGTCATCGGCGTGGAGTTCGCCAGCGTCTGGAAGTCCTTCGGCGCCGACGTCACCATCGTCGAGGCCCTGCCGCACCTGGTCCCGCTGGAGGACGAGGCCTCCAGCAAGGCCCTGGAGCGCGCGTTCCGCAAGCGCGGCATCAAGTTCTCCCTCGGGGTGCGCTTCAAGGGCGTGGAGCAGACGAGCTCCGGCGTCGTCGTCTCCCTCGAGGACGGCAAGACGTTCGAGGCCGACCTCCTGCTCGTCGCCGTGGGCCGCGGCCCGAACACCGCCGGCCTCGGCTACGAGGAGCAGGGCGTGTCGATGGACCGCGGTTTCGTGCTCACCGACGAGCGCCTGCGCACCAACGTCGAGGGCGTGCACGCCGTGGGCGACATCGTCCCGGGCCTGCAGCTGGCGCACCGCGGGTTCCAGCAGGGCATCTTCGTCGCCGAGGACATCGCGGGCCTGGACCCGGCGCCCATCGACGAGACCGGCATCCCGAAGGTGACGTACTCCGAGCCCGAGGTCGCCTCCGTCGGGCTCACCGAGGCAAAGGCCCGTGAGAAGTACGGCGACGTCGACGTGGTGGAGTACAACCTCGGCGGCAACGGCCGCAGCCAGATCATCGGCACCACCGGTTTCGTGAAGCTGGTGCGGCAGAAGGACGGTCCGGTCGTGGGCGTGCACATGGTCGGCTCCCGCATGGGTGAGCAGGTCGGCGAGGCGCAGCTCATCGTCAACTGGGAGGCGTTCCCCGAGGACGTGGCCAACCTCGTCCACGCCCACCCCACGCAGAACGAGGCCCTCGGCGAGGCGCACCTGGCGCTGGCCGGCAAGCCGCTGCACTCGCACTCCTGAGCACCGGCGGGGCCGCGTCGGCGCGGCCCCGCCGTCCCGCCCGAACCCGTCGGCGTCCCTCCGGGCGCCGGAGCACGTCCGTCCGTGAGGAGAACCGAACAGATGTCGAACTCGGTGCAGATGCCGGCGCTCGGGGAGAGCGTCACCGAGGGCACCGTCACCCGCTGGCTGAAGTCGGTCGGTGACACCGTCGAGGTGGACGAGCCCCTGCTGGAGGTGTCCACCGACAAGGTCGACACCGAGATCCCCTCCCCCGTGGCCGGCACCCTGCTGGAGATCCTCGTCGGCGAGGACGAGACCGTCGAGGTCGGCACCGACCTGGCCCGCGTGGGCGACGCCTCCGAGCAGGGCTCGGCCCCGCAGCAGGAGGCCCCCGCCCCGCAGGGCGAGCCCGCTCAGCAGGACGCCCCCGTCAAGGAGCCGCTGCAGACGCAGCCGGAGGGCGAGGGCGAGTCGCTGGCCGACGAGGTCACCGAGCGCGAGACCGCCCGCCGGCAGGCCGAGGCCTCCACCCAGCCCACCGCCGCCCGCGGCGAGGGCGCCCCCGAGCCGCAGCAGCCGTCCCCGCAGCCGGCGCAGCAGCAGGCGCCCCAGCAGGTGCCGGCCCCGCGCCAGGAGGCGCCGCAGCCCACGGGCGGCAGCACCTACGTCACGCCGCTGGTGCGCAAGCTCGCCAAGGACCTCGGGGTGGACCTGTCCGCGGTCACCGGCACCGGCGTGGGCGGGCGCATCCGCAAGCAGGACGTGCAGCAGGCCGCCGACGAGGCCAGGGCCGCCGCCGAGCGCGCCGCGCAGCAGGCCTCCCAGCAGCAGGCCTCCCAGCAGCAGGTCGCCCCGGCGCAGGCCCCCGCGGCCGCGGTCGCGCCGGAGCAGAAGCAGGCCCCGGCGTTCGAGGTGTCCGCCAAGCGCGGCACCACCGAGAAGATGTCGCGGCTGCGCAAGGTCATCGCCCAGCGCATGAAGGAGTCGCTGCAGAACTCCGCGCAGCTGACCACCGTCATCGAGGTCGACGTCACCCGCATCGCCCGGCTGCGGGCCCGCGCCAAGGACTCCTTCGCGGCCACCGAGGGCGCGAAGCTGACGTTCCTGCCGTTCTTCGTCAAGGCCGCGGTGGAGGCGCTGAAGCAGCACCCCGCCCTCAACGCCAGCATCGACGGCGAGAACATCGTCTACCACGCCAGCGAGAACATCTCGATGGCCGTGGACACCCCCAAGGGCCTCATCACGCCGGTCATCAAGAACGCCGGCGACCTCAACATCGGCGGCATCGCCCGCAAGGTCTCCGACCTCGCCGCGCGCACCCGCAGCAACAAGATCACCCCCGACGACCTCGCCGGGGGCACGTTCACCATCACCAACACCGGCAGCGTCGGGGCCCTGTTCGACACCCCGATCCTCAACGCCCCGCAGGTGGCGATCCTCGGCACCGGCACGATCGTCAAGCGCCCCGTCGTCCTCACCGACGACGAGGGCCAGGAGACGATCGCGATCCGCTCGATGATGTACCTGGCGCTGTCCTACGACCACCAGATCGTGGACGGCGCGGACGCCGCGCGCTTCCTGCAGACCATCAAGAAGCGCATCGAGGGCGGCGCCTTCGAGGGTGAACTGGGGCTCTGAGCCCTCCCGGCGGCCCCGGCCGCCGGACCGATCAGCGCGGAGCCCCGTTCCCGGACCGGGAGCGGGGCTCCGCCCGTCGCGGGGACCGTCGTGGAGCAGACCGCGCCGGACCCGTCCGGACGAGGAGGAGACCGGCGTGCGGGTGGTGGTGAGCGGGGCCAGCGGCCTCATCGGCGGGCACCTGGTGCGGCACCTGCGCCAGCAGGGGCACGAGGTGGTGACCCTGGTGCGGCGCCCGGTGCGCGGGCCCGGCGAGGTGCGCTGGGACCCCGCCGCCGGCGAGCTGGACCCGGCCGCGCTGGGTGCCGTCGACGCGGCGGTGAACCTCTCCGGCGCCGGGGTGGGCGACCACCGCTGGGACGAGCAGTACAAGCAGCTCGTGCTGTCCTCGCGCGTGGACTCCACCCGCACCCTGGTGCGCGCGCTGCTGGCGCTGGACACCGCGCCGCGCGTGCTGGTCAACGCCTCCGCCATCGGCGCCTACGGCGACGCCGGGGAGGCGGTGCTCACCGAGGACGCCCCGCGCGGCGACGGCTTCCTCGCCGACGTCGTGGCCCGCTGGGAGGCGGCCGCGGAACCGGCCGCCGTGGCCGGGGTGCGCGTGGCGCTGGCGCGCACCGGGCTGCTCGCCGACCCCGGCGGCGGCGCCTTCGGGCGGCTGCTGACCCTCTTCCGCCTCGGCGCGGGCGGGCCCCTGGGCTCGGGCCGGCAGTGGTGGAGCCTGATCTCCACGCCCGACGAGGTCGCCGCGCTGACGTTCCTGCTGGAGCAGCCGGTGTCCGGACCGGTGAACCTGGCGTGCCCGCAGCCGGCGCGCAACGCCGCGGTGGCCCGCGCGCTGGGCCGAGCCCTGCACCGCCCCGCCCTGCTGCCGGCGCCGGCCCCCGCGCTGCGCGTGGCGCTGGGGGAGTTCGCCGGGGAGGTGCTGGCCAGCCAGCGGGTCGTCCCGCGCGTGCTGCTGCAGGCCGGGTTCCGCTTCCAGCACCCCGACGCGCACGCCGTGGCCGGCTGGCTCGCGGGGGCGCACCGGCGCTCCTGACGGTGCCCGCGGGCCGCACCGCGCGACCCGCAGCGCGGGTGCCGGTGCCGGTGCGCTCAACCGACGGCCTGCACGCGCCACTGCTCCCCCACGCGCACCAGCGTGAGGCGGGAGCTGCGCGGCGCCGACGCCGGCACGCTCGTCACCGCCCCGTCGGCGCCGACGACCTCGTGGGCCTGGGTGACCACGCTCGCCAGCACCACCAGGCGCCCGGCGGCGCTCTCCTCGACCCGCACGTCCAGGACCTCGAAGCCCAGGCCCGACCAGCGGCTGCCCGCGCCGGCCACCTGCGCCAGCAGCGCCTCGTCGGCGGACAGCGCCGGCGAGGCGGGGGCGTCCACCGCGGCCAGCGCGGCCGGGTCCAGCGCCCGCAGCGCCTCCGCGCGCCGGGCGGCGAGCTCGCGCACGGCCGCGGCGGCGTCCTCCCCGCGCAGCACCTCGTCACCGACCGCGCCCGCCGGGGGCTCGGTGGGGGCCGGGACCGAGGGTGCCCCGGGCGCCGGGGCACCCGGCACCGGCTGCTGCACCGGCGGGCGCGGTCGGTGACGAGGTG
>NZ_JAAALM010000188.1 GCF_009906395.1 Kineococcus indalonis | reverse complement strand
GGCGGGGCTGCTCGTGGCGGTGGCCCTGGCTGCGGGCGGGTGCGGCACGCCCGCCGGCGGCGAGGTGCGGCACATCGAGGCCTCCGAGGTGCCCCGCGGGCTGCTGGAGGCGCCGGCGCACGCGCCCGAGGCCGATCCGGGCGCGACCGGCAGCGCGCTGGGACCGCAGGTGTACTTCGTCGACACCGAGCAGGTGCTGGTGCCGGTGCCGCTGGGCGCGGACGCCTCCGGCCCCGCGGGGCCGGAGGCGCTGCTGGCCGCGCTGCTGCGGCGGCTGTCCACCGGCCCCGGCACGGGTGAGCGCGCCGACGGCCTGGCCAGCGCCCTGGGCCCGGAGGTGGGCCTGGAGGTGGAGAGCCTGCTCGACGGCACCGCGCGCATCGCGGTCAGCGGCCTGGGCGACAACCTCGCCGCCGACCGGCAGCCGCTGGCGGTCGGGCAGGTGGTGCTCACCGCCACCAGCGCGCCGGGGGTGCGGGCCGTGCGCCTGGTGCGCGACGAGGAGGTGCTGGAGGTGCCGCTGCCCGGCGGCGAGCGCACCGCCGCACCGCTGACGCTGCAGGACTACGCGCCGCTGCTGCGACCGGCCGGCGCGACCTAGTCGGGCGGGCCGTGCGGCCCGGGCGGGGCGGCCTCCACGCGCAGCCACTCCAGCACGGCGATGAGCGCGCTGACCAGCGCGACGGTCAGGCCCACGACGGCGAGCGTGGACACCGGCGCCCCCATCGTGGAGAGCACCCACAGCAGCACCGCCAGCGCCGCGCCGAACCGCAGCACCGCGGGCCGGGAGAAGCGCGTCGACAGCGGCCGGTACGCGCGGGCCCGCCCCGTCGCACCGGCGGGCGCGGGGGCCGCGGGCGGTGCGCTGAGCAGGTCGTGGATGAGCCGGGCGCCGTCGCGCGCCGGGCGGTGGTCGCAGGTGACGTGCTCGCGCAGCTGCGCGGAGGTGCGGAAGCACAGGGTGCACTCCGTGCAGGCGTGGCCGGTGGGCACGGGGCCCGTCGCGGTCGACACGATCCTCACCGTCCTCACCGTCGTCACCGTCGTCACGGCCCCCGCGGGCGCCGCCCGCGGGTGCTCGCCGCTCACGGTAGGCCGCCGGTGCCGGCGCTTCCAGGCACGGCCCCGGACGGTCGGGGCGCCCGGACCTGCCGGTGCCCGGCAAGGTTCCGCTCCCCCTTCGCGCGCGCTGCTGCCACAGTGGGCGCCGTGCGCACGCGACGAGGCAGCGCAGGGGACGAGGGCGCCACCGGTGCAGCGACCGGTGGTGCGAGCGGCGGCGCGAGCGGCGGCCCGGCCGGGGCACCGGCGCGGGTGCTGCACGAGGTGGCGCTGGCGGCCGGTGCCGGTTCCGGGACGGGGGGCGCCGGCGCCGAGCTGCTGAGCGGGTACCTGCCGGTGCTGCTGCGCGCGGCTGCGACCGGCACCCGCCTGGACGAGGGCGAGCGCGGCAGGTGCCGGGAACTGGGCGTCGAGGCGGCGCGCCGCGGGGTCGCCCCGTCGGCGGTGGTGCGGCTGCACCTGAGCGCCGCGCGGCTGCTGTGGCCGCGGCTGCCCGCGCTGGCCGGCACGGTCCCCGGGGCACCCGCGGAACCCCCCGGCGCGCAGGAGCTGGGCACCGCGCTGCTGCAGGCCGCGGAGGACGCGCTGACGGCCCTGGCCGAGGGGCTGGCGGACGCCCGCCAGCGCGCGGTCCAGGAGGAGGAGGCCGTGCGGCGCGCCCTCGTCGACGACGTCCTGCGCGGCCAGGGCGACGTGGCGACCCTGCTGCAGCGCGCCGAGCAGCTGGGTCTGCGCCTGGCCGCGCACCACGTGGTCGTCGCCGTGCAGACGCGGGAGCGCACGGCCCGCGTCAGCCGCTCGGTGGTGCGGGTGCAGGAGGAGGTGCGCGCCCGCTGCGGGCTGCCCGTGCTGACGGGCAGCCGCCAGGACCTCCTGGCGTGCGTCGTCACCCTGCCCCCCGCCGGGCTGGGCCCGCCCGGCCTGCGGGAGCTGGCCCGCACCACCGCCGCGTGCGCCCGGCACGTGCTGGGCACCGAGCCGGTGCGCACCGGCGTCGGGCGCGCCCACGCCGGCGCGCACGGCGTGGCCCGTTCCTTCACCGACGCCCGGGAGGCGCTCGACGTCGCCGAGCGGCTGCACCTGCCCGAGGGCGCGGTGCTCGCCGACGACCTGCTGGTCTACCGCGTCCTGCTGCGCGACCGCGAGGCGATGGTGGAACTGGTGGGTTCGGTGCTCTCGCCGCTGACCGCCGCCCGCGGGGGCGCCGCTCCCCTGGTGCGGACCCTGGAGGCGTACTTCGCCGCCGGCGCGGTGGCCACCCGGGCGGCGCACGCCCTGGGCCTCAGCGTGCGCGCGGTCACCTACCGCCTGGGGCGGGTGCGCGAGCTGACCGGGTGCTCGCCCGGCGACCCGGACCAGCAGCTGCCCCTGAGGATCGCCGTGCTCGGCGCGCAGCTGCTGCGGTGGCCGGAGGAGCCGCTGCCGCCGGGCTGACCGCTCGCGCGCCCTTCCCCCCGCCCGGCACCCGGCGTACATTCCTGTGCGGGGTGCCGGGAAGCCTGGTCGGCGGTGACGATCCGCTGCGACCGGAGAGGTTCCCGACCATGGACGCGACCACGAGGACGACGCCGGGCGCGACGACCGGCGCGACGAGGGGCGGACCCGCGGTGCACGCCGTCGGGCTCACCAAGCGGTACGGCTCCACGACCGCCGTGGACGACCTGCACCTGCGGGTGCCGGCCGGGGAGGTGTTCGGCTTCCTCGGGCCCAACGGCGCCGGGAAGTCCACCACCATCCGCCTGCTGCTGGGCCTGGCCCGGCCCAGCGCCGGGTCCGCGCGCGTCTTCGGCGTCGACGCCGCCGACGTGGAGCGCGCGCACCGCCTGCTGGCGCACGTCCCGGCCGACGTGGCGCTGTGGCCGCATCTGACCGGCGCGGAGGTGCTGCACCTGCTGGCCGCCACCGGCCCCGGCACCGACACCGCCTACCGCGACGAGCTCGTCGAGCGCTTCGCCCTGGACCCCGGCAAACCCGCGCGCACCTACTCCACCGGCAACCGGCAGAAGGTCGCGCTGATCGCCGCCTTCGCCACCAGGGCGCCGCTGCTCGTGCTGGACGAACCCACCAGCGGCCTGGACCCCCTCATGGAGCGGGAGTTCCGCCGCGCCGTCGCACAGGCCCGGCAGCGGGGGCAGGCGGTGTTCCTCAGCTCCCACCAGCTCGCCGAGGTCGAGGCCGTCTGCGACCGGGTCGGCATCCTGCGCGCCGGCCGGCTGGTGGAGGTCGCCTCCGTGGCGGACCTGCGCAGCCTGCACCGCACCGAGGTGAGCGCCTCCTACACCGGGGCCGCGCCCCGGTTGTCCGGGCTGGCGGGGGTGGAGGCCGTGGAGACCACCGCCCCGGGACGGGTGCGCTTCACGCTGACCGGGCCGCCGGGCGCCGCCCTGGCGAGCCTCGCCGCGGCGGACGTCACCGCGCTGGCCGTGCGCGAGCCGAGCCTGGAGGAGATCTTCCTCGACTACTACGGCGAGGGCGGTTCCGGGGAGCAGGTGCGGCCGTGACCGGCCTGGCCTGGCGGCAGGTGCGTCGCGGCGCGCTGCTGGTCGTGCTGCTCGCGGCCGGGGTGCCGGCGCTCATCGCCACCACCCACGGGCGGGTGTTCGCCGACCCGGCCGACGTGGCCGGGCTGCGGGCGATCGCCGCGGACCCCGCGATCCGCACGCTGTTCGGCGAGCCGCTCGCCCTGGCCGACCCCGGTGGTTTCGCCGTGTGGCGCTCCGGGACGGTGACCGCGGTGCTGGTGGGCGTCTGGGCGGCGCTGACCACCACCCGCACCACCCGCGGGCAGGAGGAGCCCGGCCGCTGGACCGCGCTGCTGGCCGGGCCGGTGAGCCTGCGCGGGACGACCGCCCGGCACCTGGGCGTCCTGGCCCTGCTGTCGGTGCTGGCCGGGGCGGCGACCGCCGCGGCGCTGGTGCTGGCCGGCACCGACCCGGCCGGCGCCGCCGTGCACGGGGCGGGCACCGGCCTGCTGGGGCTGTTCGCCACCGCCGTCGCCGCGGGGACCTCCCAGCTGTTCACCACGCGCGCGGCCGCCTCGGGCGCCGCGGTGGCGGTCCTGGGGGCCGGGCTGCTGGTCAGGATGGTCGGCGACGGCGTCGGGGAGCTGTCCTGGCTGCGCTGGACCTCCCCGTTCGGGTGGGTGCAGCTCAGCCGGCCCTACGCCGGTGACCGCGCCGGGCCGCTGCTGCTGCTGGTGGCCGTCACGGCCGTGCTGGCGGCCGCGGCGCTGGTGGCCGCGGGGCACCGCGACGTCGGCGAGGGGCTGCTCGCGCACCGCTCGCACCGGCCGGCGCAGCGCGGGCTGCTGGGGTCGGTGGAGGCGTTCGCGCTGCGCCGCTGCCTGCGCCCGGTGGCGGGGTGGTCCACCGGGGTCGGCGCGTACTACCTGCTGCTCGGCCTGACCGCGGTGTCCGTGACCGGTTTCCTGGCGGGCAACGCCGGTGTCGCCGACATGGCCGGGCGGACCGGGTTCACCGGGCTGGACCGCGTGGAGGGTTTCACCGCCGCCGTGTTCACCCTGCTGGCCGTCCCCGTCGGCGCCTTCGCCGCCGCGCGGCTGGCGGCCTTCGCCGCGGCCGAGTCCGACCGGCGCCTGGTGCTGCTCGCCGCCGCACCGCTCACCCGGCTGCGCCTGCTGGGCGCGGAGGTCGCCGCCACCACCGCCGGCGCGCTGGTGCTCACCGCGGTCGCCGCGCTGGCCACGTGGGTGGGCGTCGCGGCCGCCGGCGGCGGGCTGGCGCTGACGGACGCCCTGCGCGGCACGTTCAACACGCTGCCGGTGACGCTGCTGTGCCTGGGGGTGGCCGTGCTGGCCGCCGGGGCGGGGCTGCCGGCGGTCACCGCCCTGGGGTGCCTGCCCGGCGCCGGCGGTTTCCTGCTGCAGGTCCTCGCCGACAGCGTCGACGCGCCGGCCGGGGTGCGGGGGCTGTCGCCGGTCAGCCACCTCGCGCCGGTGCCGCTGCGGGGGGTGGACTGGACGGCCGCGCTCGTGATGACCGCCCTCGCCGTGCTCCTCGCGCTCGCCGGCGCCGCCGTCCACCGGCGCCGGGACCTGCGCTGCTGAAGGTTGCCGCCGCGCAGGTCCCGCCGCGCACGTCCCGGCGCGCGGTCCCGCCTCAGCGGTCGGCGGGCACCCCGTGCCGGGCGTGCTCGCCGGTCCACACGCTCTCGGGCAGGTCGCCGGGCAGGTCCGGGTTGCCGACGGCGCGGAACACCGGGTCCCGGCCCGCGCGCACCTGGCGCTCGTAGTCGCGCAGCGCTCCCAGCGCCCAGCGGGCCAGCAGCACGATGGCCACGAGGTTCACCAGCGCCATCAGGCCCATGGCGACGTCGGCGAGCGCCCACACGGCCGTCAGCTCCAGCACCGCCCCGGCGCCGACGAGCGCGACCACCAGCGTGCGGAAGACGAACAGGCTCCACGACCGGGCGCGCAGGAACGACATGTTGACCTCGGCGTAGGCGTAGTTGCCCAGCACCGAGGAGAAGGCGAAGACGAAGACGAGCAGGGTCATCACCGGGGTCAGGCCGCTGCCGAGCTCGTGCGCGACGGCGGTCTGCGTGAGGGACGCGCCCTCCACCTCGGCGCCCGGCACGTACACCTCCGGGCCGGCCGACAGGATGATGAACGCCGTCGCGGAGCAGATGACGATGGTGTCGACGAAGACGCCGAGGGACTGCACCAGGCCCTGCTTGACGGGGTGGCTCGTGGTGGCCGTCGCGGCGGCGTTCGGGGCGCTGCCCATCCCGGCCTCGTTGGAGAACAGCCCCCGCTTGGCGCCGTTGAGCAGCGCGGCGGCGATCCCGCCGGTGATGCCGGCCGCGGCCTCGCCGACGCCGAAGGCGGCGGAGACGATCTGGCCGAGCACGTCCCCCAGCGCGGTGACGTTCATCAGGACGATCACCACGGCGAGCAGCACGTAGGCCAGGGCCATGAAGGGCACCATGACCTCGGCGACGCGGGCGATGCGGCGGACGCCGCCGAAGACCACGGGCGCGGTGAGCGCCATCAGCAGCAGCGCGCTCCACCCGGTGGGGACGCCGTGCCCCTCGGAGAGCACGGAGCTGATGGTGTTGGCCTGCACCATGTTGAACGAGAAGCCGAACGTGAAGATCAGCAGCACCGCGAAGAGCACGCCGCCGCCGCGCGACTTCAGGCCCCGCTCGATGTAGAAGGCGGGACCGCCGCGGAAGGTGCCGTCCTCCGCGGGCACCTTGAACACCTGCGCGAGGGTGGACTCGACCAGGGCGGTGGCCATGCCGACGAGGGCCACCACCCACATCCAGAAGACGGCACCGGGGCCGCCGAGGGTGAGGGCGATCGCCACACCGGCGATGTTGCCCGTGCCGACCCGGGAGGCCAGGCCGATGGCGAACGCCTGGAAGGACGAGATGCCGCCCTCCGCGCCGCTGCGCGAACTGCCGACCTGGCGCAGCATGCGCCCGAACAGCCGGACCTGCACGAACCGGGTGCGGATCCCGAAGTAGATCCCCACCCCGAGGAGCACGTACACCAGCACGTACGTCCACAGGACGTTCGACACCGGGTCGATCAGGTTCTCCTGGACGAAGTCCATCCGTGCCTCCGCGTGTCGAGGTGGGCGTCGCGCGCTCGCAGCGGCTCGGACCGCTGCGACCGGTCGAAGACCCTCGGACCGCACGGTCGCGGCGGGGGCCGCTCCCGGTCGGGTGGCTCAGTATGTCCGCAGCCCCCCGC
>NZ_JAAALM010000187.1 GCF_009906395.1 Kineococcus indalonis | reverse complement strand
CCCGGTGAGCGGGCGGCGCCCCCGGCCCCGCCCGCTCACCGGGACGGTCCCCGGGACCGTCCTCAGAGAGGGGACCCGATGAACGTCTCGACCCGCACCCCCCGCCGCCTCGCCGCGGCGGCGCTCCTGCTCGCGCTGCCGGTCGCCGCCGGGTGCACCTCCACCCAGACGGGCGGGGGCGGCGACGGCGGTGAGGACGGCACGATCACGATCGGCCTGATCACCAAGACGGACTCCAACCCGTACTTCGTCTCCATGCGCGCCGCCGCGCAGGAGGCCGCCGACGCCGCCGGCGCCGAGCTCATCGCCGAGGCCGGGACCGCCGACGGCGACAACGACAGCCAGGTCGCGGCGGTGGAGAACCTCATCGCCTCCGGCGTGCAGGCGATCCTCATCACGCCCAACGACTCCACGGCCATCGTGCCGACCCTCGAGGCCGCGCAGGAGCGGGGCGTCTTCGTGGCCGCGCTGGACACCCAGACCGACGGCAACCGGGGCGTCGACGCCACCTGGGCCACCGACAACACCCGCGCCGGGGAGCTGCAGGGCGCCTACGTCAAGGCCGCCCTGGGCACCACCCCGCCGGTCCTGGCGATGCTCGACCTGCAGCCGGGCGTCTCCGTCGGCGACCAGCGGCACGCCGGGTTCCTCACCGGCATGGGCCTGACGGACGACAGCCCCGAGATCGCCGGCCGGCAGGACACCAACGGCGACCAGTCCCGCGGCCAGAGCGCCATGGAGAACCTGCTGCAGGCCAACCCGGGCATCAACGCCGTCTACACCATCAACGAACCCGCCGCGATCGGCGCCTGGACCGCGCTGGACAACGCCGGCAGGGCGGGGTCCACGGTCGTGGGCTCCATCGACGGCGGGTGCACCGGCGTCCAGGCCGTGCAGGACGGCAAGATCGCCGCCACCGTCATGCAGTTCCCCGGGAAGATGGCCGAGGAGGGCGTCGCCGCGGCCCTGGCGTTCGCCGCGGACGGCACCAAGCCCACCGTGCCGGCCTCCGGGTTCATCGACACCGGCGTGCAGCTCATCACCGACCAGCCCCTGGAGGGCCTGGAGTCGCAGGACACCGCGTGGGGCCTGGAGAACTGCTGGGGCGGCGAGTCCTGAGCCGGCAGCGGACCCGTTGAACCGAGGAGGCAGTCCATGGCCGATCCCGTGACCGACCCCGTGCAGTCCGCCGGCGCGGCGGTGGTCGTCCGCGAGTCCTCCGGGACCCGCGTGGCCACCGCCGTCGACCACGTCTTCCGCAACCCCGTGCTGGGGCCGCTGGCGGCGCTGGTGCTGGCGTGCGTGGCGTTCTCGCTGTTCACCGACAACTTCCTCAGCGTCGACAACCTCTCGCTGATCCTGCAGCAGTCCGTCGTCGTGGGGACCCTGGCGCTGGGCCAGACGCTCATCGTCCTCACCGGCGGCATCGACCTGGCCAACGGCGCCATCATGGTGCTGGGCACCCTCGTCATCGCGCGCACGGCCGCCGCCGCCACCGGTCAGGTCACCGCCCTGCTGCTGGGGCTGCTGGTGTGCGCCGGGCTGGGCGCGGTCTCCGGCCTCATCGTCTCCCGGCTGGGGCTGCCGCCCTTCATCGTCACCCTGGGGCTGCTGACGATCCTGCAGGCCGCCTCGCGGCTGTACACCCGCGAGACCGTCCTGGTGGAGGAGGGCCCGCTGACGCTGCTGTCCGGCGGCGGGTACTTCCTGGGCAGGTTCCAGGTCACCGCCGGCGTCGTGGTGGTCCTGCTGAGCGTGCTCGTCCTGCACTACGCCCTGACCCGCACCGCCTGGGGCCGGCACGTGTACGCCGTGGGCAACAACGACCTGGCCGCCAAGCGCACCGGCATCGACGTCAAGCGCGTCCTGCTGTCGGTGTACGTCCTGGCCGGGGCGCTGTACGCGCTGGCCGCGCTGCAGGCGTTCGGCCGCAGCCCGGCCACCTCCCCGAACGCCTTCCCCACCGCCAACCTCGACACCATCACCGCGGTCGTCATCGGCGGCACCAGCCTGTTCGGCGGGCGCGGCACGGTGCTGGGCACCTACATCGGCGCGCTCATCGTGCTCGTGCTGCAGTCGGGCCTGACCCAGGCCGGCATCGACCCGCTATACCAGAACATCGTCACCGGCATCCTCGTCATCGCCGCCGTGGCCCTGGACAGCATCACCAGGAGGAGGGCGCGGTGAACGGCACGGTCCTGGAGGCCCGCGGCATCGTCAAGCGCTACGGGCACGTCACCGCCGTCGCCGGCGCCGACTTCGACCTGCGCGCCGGGGAGGTGCTGGCGGTCATCGGCGACAACGGCGCCGGCAAGTCCAGCCTCATCAAGGTCCTCTCCGGCGACGTCCTGCCCGACGCCGGGGAGGTGCTGCTGGACGGCGAGCGGGTGCACTTCCGCAGCCCGCACGACGCGCAGGCGGCCGGCATCGAGACCGTCTACCAGGACCTGGCGATGGCCCCGGCCCTGGACATCGCCACCAACCTCTTCCTGGGCCGGGAGATCCGCCGCAAGGGCCCGCTGGGCTCGGTGCTGCGGATGCTGGACGTGAAGGAGATGCGCCGGCAGTCCCGCGAGCAGATGGACGCCCTGGGCATCACCACCCTGCAGTCGATCACCCAGCCCGTCGACAGCCTCTCCGGCGGGCAGCGGCAGACCGTGGCGGTGGCCCGCGCCGCCGCGTTCGGGCGCAAGGTCGTCATCATGGACGAGCCCACCGCCGCCCTGGGCGTGCGCGAGTCCAAGGGGGTGCTGGACCTCATCCGGCGCATCCGCGACACCGGCATCCCCGTGGTCCTCATCAGCCACGACATGCCGGCCGTCTTCGAGGTCGCCGACCGCATCCACATCCACCGCCTGGGCCGGCGGGCCGCGGTCGTGCGGCCCGGGGACCACCACATGAACGAGGTCGTCGGGATCATGACCGGCGCCCTGCCGCCGCCGGCCGCGGTGGCGTCGTGACCGTCGTCGTGGGCTACGTGCCCGACCCCACCGGGTTCCTCGCCGTCACCGAGGCCGTCCGGCAGGCCCGGTGGCGCGGCTGCGCCGTCGTGGTGGTCAACACCGTCGACGAGGCCGGGTACACCCGCCCCACCGCCGCCGACGAGGTGGACCTGGACGCGGTGCGCGAGCGGCTGCGCGCCGAGGGGCTCGAGCACCGCGTCGAGCACCGCCCGCTGGTGCCCGGCGTCCAGGCCTCCGACGTCATCCTCGAGGTCGCCGAGCAGGAGGGCGCCGAGCTCGTCGTGGTGGGCCTGCACCGGCGCTCACCGGTGCGCAAGGCCCTGCTGGGCAGCAACGCCCAGCGCGTCCTGCTCGAGGCGACCTGCCCCGTGCTGGCCGTCCGGGCGCCGGAGCACCCCTGAGGAGCGTCATCATGGGGGGGTGAGCCTCCTGGACGCCCCGATCGAGACCCCGACGGGCACCGCCGCGACCGCCCCGGTCGCGGCGCCCCTGCGCATCGGCCCGCACGTGTCCGCCACCCCGGTGGTGCTGGCCCCCATGGCCGGCATCACCAACTCCGCCTACCGGCAGCTGTGCCGCGAGCACGGCGAGGGCTTCTACGTCTCCGAGATGGTCACCTCCCGCGCGCTGGTCGAGCGGACCCCGGAGTCGATGCGGCTGGTGACCTTCGCCGAGAGCGAGCGCCCGCGCAGCCTGCAGCTGTACGGCGTGGACCCGGCCACCGTGGCCGCCGCGGTGCGCATGGTCGTCGAGGAGGACCTCGCCGACCACGTCGACCTCAACTTCGGCTGCCCGGTGCCCAAGGTCACCCGCAAGGGCGGGGGAGCGGCGCTGCCGTGGAAGGCGGACCTGTTCCGCGACATCGTCACCGGCGCGGTGCGCGAGGCGTCCCGGGGCGGGGTCCCGCTGACGGTGAAGATGCGCAAGGGCGTCGACGACGACCACCTGACCTACCTGGAGGCCGGGCGCACCGCCGAGCGCGCCGGCGCGGCCGCCGTGGCCCTGCACGGGCGCACCGCCTCCCAGCACTACTCCGGCCAGGCCGACTGGGAGGCCATCGCGCGGCTGAAGGAGGCCGTCACCACGATCCCGGTCCTGGGCAACGGCGACGTGTGGAGCGCCGAGGACGCCCTGGAGATGGTGCGCCGCACCGGCTGCGACGGCGTCGTCGTCGGCCGCGGCTGCCTGGGCCGGCCGTGGCTGTTCGCCGACCTGGAGGCCGGGTTCGCCGGGCGCCCCGAGCGGGTGCGCCCGGGCCTGCGCACCGTGGCGGCCGCGCTGCGCCGGCACGCCGAGCTGCTCGTGGAGCACTACGGCGACGAGCTGCGCGCCTGCCGCGACGTGCGCAAGCACGTGGCGTGGTACCTCAAGGGCTACGTCGTCGGCGGCGACCTGCGCGCCCGGCTGGGCCTGGTGGACTCCCTGGCCGCCCTCGACGAGCTGCTCGCCTCCCTGGACCTGGACCAGCCCTACCCGGGTGCGCCGGCGGAGGGCGCGCGCGGGCGGGCCGGCTCCCCGCAGCGGGTGGCGCTGCCGGAGGGCTGGCTGGACGACCGCGTCCTGTCCGGGGCGGCCCTGGAGGTCGTGCGCCAGGCCGAGCTGTCCGTCTCGGGCGGCTGAGCGTGGCCGAACGCGACGGGACCCGCAGCGGCTACGCGCCCGGCGACCTGGAGCGCTGGGTGACCGAGCCGCCCAAGACGCACCGGCGCAGCGCGTTCGCCCGCGACCGCGCCCGCGTGCTGCACTCCTCGGCGCTGCGCCGGCTGGCGGCCAAGACGCAGGTCGTGGGTCCGGGCACCGACGACTTCGTGCGCAACCGGCTGACGCACTCCCTGGAGGTCGCGCAGGTCGGGCGCGAGCTCGGCGCCGCCCTGGGCTGCGACCCGGACGTGGTGGACACCGCCTGCCTGGCCCACGACCTGGGCCACCCGCCCTTCGGCCACAACGGGGAGCGGGCGCTGGCCGAGGCCGCCGCCGACGTCGGCGGCTTCGAGGGCAACGCGCAGACCCTGCGGCTGCTGACGCGCCTGGAGCCCAAGACCGTCGCCGCCGACGGCTCCCCGGCGGGCCTGAACCTCACCCGCGCCAGCCTGGACGCGGCCACGAAGTACCCCTGGCTGCACGGCAAGGCGCCGCGGGCCACGGCCAAGTTCGGCGCCTACGCCGACGACGCGGACGTCTTCACCTGGCTGCGCGAGGGCGCCCCGGAGAACCGGCCCTGCGTGGAGGCGCAGGTGATGGACTTCGCCGACGACGTCGCCTACAGCGTCCACGACGTCGAGGACGCCGTGGTCGCCGGGCACGTGCGGCTGGACTGGCTGCGCGAGCGGGAGACGCGCGCCCGCGTCGCCGCGCAGGTGCGCGACTGGTACCTCGCCGACGCCACCGACGCCGACGTCGACGCCGCCCTGGAGCGCCTGTCGGTCCTGCCGTTCTGGGCCGAGGAGCGCGCCGGGGAGGTCGTCGGCGGCCGCCGTCACCTGGCGGCGCTGAAGGACATGACCAGCCAGCTCATCGGCCGCTTCGCCAACGCCGCCCAGGACGCCACCCGCGCCCGCCACGGCGACGGCCCGCTGACGCGCTACGCCGCCGACGTGGAGGTGCCCGCCGGGACGGTGCTGGAGGTGGCGGTGCTCAAGGGCGTGGCGGCCACGTTCGTCATGAGCGCCCAGGAGCGCCAGCCGTTCTACGCCCGCCAGCGCGAGCTGCTGATGGAGCTGCTGGCGCGCCTGGTCCAGCGCGGCCCGGACGTGCTGGAGCCGCCCTTCCGGGAGGACCACCTGGCCGCCGCCGACGACGCGGCGCGGCTGCGGGTGGTCGTGGACCAGGTCGCCTCGCTCACCGACGCCTCCGCCGTCGCCTGGCACGCCCGCCTCACCTGAGGCCGGTGCCCCCGGCGCGGGCGTCGCCGGGGGCACCGGGGGGCCGGGCCTCACCAGGAGCGCAGGCTGCCGGCGCTCAGCGAGCCGCCGAGGCTGCCGGTGCTGCTGACGAGGTTGCACTGCACCAGGCGGCTGCCGGCCTCCCGGTTCGCCTCGGTCGGGTGGTAGTAGCTGTGCTCCAGCCCGGGGGCGTCCAGCCCGGCGGCCTGCGCCGCGGCGCTCACGGCCTCCGAGCAGCGCGCGCCCGCCGGGGTTTCCCGCGCCCGCCCCGGCCCCTCAGACCGCGGTGCCGCGTCCGGTGCCGGTGGTGGCCACGTCCCCCGCGGCGAGCGAGCCGGTCAGCGCGCCGCCGCCGTCCTCGTCCAGCCACGGGTGCAGCAGGCACACCGTCTCGCGGTCGCCCTCCGCCCAGCTGGCCGCCGAGGGCGTGTAGTGGCCGACGTCGAAGCCCTCCGCGGGCAGCCCCGCCGCCGCCAGCGCCTCGCCGACGGCGGTGCCGCAGCGCTCCTCGGCGTCCTCCTCGACCGGCCCGTCGCCGGGGTAGCCGCCCGGGCCGGCGGCGACGGTCAGGACGGTGACGACCTCCGCGTCGTGCGGGCGCGCGCAGTCGGTGGTGCTCACGTCGAGGTCGCCGTCGGCCCCGTCCTCCAGCAGGCACTGCCCCGCCGCGGGGTCCTCCTGCAGGAGCACCCCGCCCTCGTCCTCGACGCCGCTGCCGGCGAGCGCCCACCCGTCGACGACGCCGCGGGTCAGCACGCCGAACGTCCCGGCGGCGAGCAGGCCGACCAGCACCAGCGCCGCCAGGGTCTGCAGCCCGCCCAGCGCCAGGCCGGCGACCGCCAGGCCGCGCCCGGCGGCCCGCCCGCCGGCGGTGCGGTGCAGGCCGGCGGCGCCCAGGCCCACGGCCAGCGGGCCGGTGCCGCACAGCCCCGCGACCAGGGCGGCGACGGCGAACCCGTCGGTGCGCGGCGCGGGGGAGGGGAGCGCGGGGGAG
>NZ_JAAALM010000186.1 GCF_009906395.1 Kineococcus indalonis | reverse complement strand
GGTCCGGGTCGAGCCCCCCGGCGTCGCCGCCGTCGCGCGCGCCGCCGCCGACGACGCCGGGGGGCTCGACCCGGACCTGCTCGGCGACTTCCTCGACGCGGTCTGGGCCGCGGTCCTGGACCGCCGCCGCCTGTCCGCGCACCGCATCGACCGCTACCGCCTCGTCGGCGAGCACGCCGCGGGCGCCGGCGTGGCCCTGCGCGCCCTGCTCGACCTGTACCTGTCGGCCGCCTGGCGGCTGTGGCGCCTGCTGCCCCCCGTCGCCGCCGCCACCGGCCCCGCCACCACCGGCCCCGGCGCCGCGGTGCGCTCGGTCGACGCCGCGGCCCTGGTCGACGCCGGGGAGGTGCTGCTGCGCGCCTCCGACGACGCCGTGGCCGCCCTCACCGAGGGGTACCAGGTCGCCCGCCGCCAGCTCGTGCGCCGCGAGGAGTCCGCCCGCCGCGAGTTCGTCGACGACCTGCTCACCGGCACCTCCGACGTGCCCGGCCTGGTGCGCCGCGCCCAGCGCTACGGGCTGGACCTGGCCGCGCCGCACACGGTGACGGTCGTGCGCGCCGCGGAGGCCTACACCGAGGCCTCCGCCCTCATCGCCACCCTGGAGCGCCGCCTGCAGGGCGCCGCGGCCGACGCCGACGCCCTGGTGGCCACCAAGGACGGCGCCGTCGTCGTCGTCTCCGCCGCCCCCGACCGCGAGGCGGTGCGCGAGGTCCTGGAGACGGTGCGCGTCGTGCTCGGCCCGCCGGACCGCACCGGCTGGCGAGCCGGCGTGGGGCGCCCGGGCACCGGCGCCGGCGCGGTGGTGCAGTCCTACGAGCAGGCGCGCCGCGCCCTGGAGCTGGCCCGGCGCCTGCGCTGGCGCGACCCGGTCGCCGACACCGCCGACCTGGTGGTGCACGAGGTGCTGCTGCGCGACCGCACCGCCGCGCGCGACCTCGTGCGCACCCTGCTGGAGCCGCTGCGCGGGGTGCGCGGGGGCCCGGAGCCGTACCTGCGCACCGTCGAGGCGTACCTGGAGGCCGGCGGCAACGCCACGGGCGCCGCCCGGCGCCTGCACCTGTCCGTGCGGGCGGTGACCTACCGCCTGGCGCGCCTGCGCGACCTCACCGGCGCCGACCCCGCCGAGGCCTCCGGCCGCTTCGCCCTGCAGGCCGCCGTGCTCGCCGCGCGGGCCCTGGGGTGGCCCGACGACACCGGGGAGTGAGGCTGCGCCCTCTTCGTTGCCGGGACCCGGCAACGAAGAGGGCGGGAGGTCGTCCGCCTCTCGACTCCGCACGGCGGCCCTGCCGGCCGCACGATGGAGGGGAGCGACGTCCGTCGCACTCAACGACAGGGAGGTGAGCAGTGGACCTGAACCTCGACGTCCCCGTATGGGCCTGGGTGGTGCTGGCCGCGATCGTCGTCGTCATGCTGCTGGTGGACCTGCTGGGCCACCGCGGTGCCCACGTCATCAGCTTCAAGGAGGCCGGCGCCTGGAGCGCGGTCTGGGTCGCGATCGCGCTGGTCTTCGGCGGCGTCATCTTCGCCGTCTACGGCGCCGAGGCCGGCACGGCCTACACGACGGCCTGGTTGCTCGAGAAGAGCCTGTCCGTCGACAACCTCTTCGTCTTCGCGCTGATCTTCGGCTACTTCAAGGTGCCGCGCGAGTACCAGCACCGCGTGCTCTTCTTCGGCGTCTTCGGCGCGCTGGTCTTCCGCGGCATCTTCCTGGCCCTGGGCGTGGCCGTGGTCGAGCGCTTCACCGCGATCCTGTTCGTCTTCGGCGCGATCCTGCTGTGGTCGGCCTGGAAGATGCTCAAGGACGAGAACGAGGACATGGACCCCTCGCAGAACTTCGGGGTCCGGCTGCTGAAGAGGTTCGTCCCCATGAAGGACGAGATGCACGGCCAGAAGTTCTTCGTCAAGGAGGCCGGCAAGCGCTACGGCACCCCACTGCTGGCGGTCGTCGCGGCCATCGAGGCCGCCGACCTGCTCTTCGCCGTCGACAGCGTCCCCGCCGTCCTGGCCGTCACCAGCGACCCGTTCATCGTCTACTCCTCGAACGCGTTCGCGATCCTGGGACTGCGCGCGCTGTACTTCCTGCTCTCGGGCCTGCTGGAGCGCTTCCACCTGCTGTCCAAGGCGCTGGCGTTCATCCTGGCCTTCATCGGCGTGAAGCTGTTCTTCCAGGCCGGCCACGAGGTGATCAGCCCCGCGATCCCGCACATCCCGACCTACGTCAGCCTCGGGGTGATCGTCGTGTCGCTCACGCTGGCGATCGTGCTGAGCCTGCGCGAGCCGGCCCCCGCCGGGCACGGCGCGGAGGACGGCCACGACGCCCGCAGCGGTCACGACGGTCACGACGCCCCCGAGGCCCGCGACGGGCGGGGCCGGGACGGCGCGCCCGCCGACGCGGCGCTGCCGCCGGCCCGCCCGGGCGGCGAGGAGGACGGGACCCCCGGCGGGTCCACCCCCCGCGCCCGCGCCGGCGAGCGCGAGCGCTGACGCCCCGCACCACCCCGCGGCGCCGGTACCGGGTCCTGCCCGGTGCCGGCGCCGTCGCGCTGCCCCGCGGTGCCCGGACCGCGCCGGGCGCGGACGTGGTGGAATGCGCGGCGTGTCCCGATCCCTCCTCGTCGCCGCCACGGCGAGCTACGCGGCCAACTGCGCCCTGGGCGGCGCGGTGGCCGCCCGCCGGCTGGACACCTCGGGGGCCCGCTGGGTCCACCACGCCGTGTACGTGAGCACCGTGGTGCTCACCGCCGCGGCGGCGGTGCAGCTGGCCGTGCGCGGCGACCGCGCCCTGTGGCGCCTGGTGCCGGTGGTCGCGCCGCTGAGCGCGATCCCGGCGGTGTCCGCGCGCACCCGCGGGCACGTGGCCCTGGCCCTGGCCGCCGCGCCCGCCTACGCGGCGGCGCTGAGCGCGCCGCGGGGGCGGTGAGCGCGGTGGAGCTCCTGGAGGCCATCGCCCGCCGCCGCACCACCAACGGCCACCTGCTGCCCGACCCGGTCTCCGCCGAGCACCAGCGCCTGCTGGTGGAGGTGGCCGGCCGCGCCCCCTCGCAGCTGAACAGCCAGCCGTGGCGGTTCGTGCTCGTGGAGGACCGCGCCACGATCGAGGACGTCGCGCGCATCAGCGGCGAGAGCATGACCGAGGCGATGAGCAGCGGCACGTTCTTCGAGCGCTACAAGCGCTGGTTCCGCTTCAGCGCCGAGGAGATGGAGCGGACCCGCTCGGGGATGCTCTTCGACCGGCTGCCCGCGCCGCTGCGCCCTTTCACCTCCCAGGTGTTCACCCGGCGCGGCCAGCGGGTGGTCAACGCCCTGCGGGTCCCGCAGGCGCTGGGCGAGGAGAACCGCCGCCTGGTGGCGGGTTCGCCGCTGCTCATGGGGGTCCTGCTGGACCGCGCGGAGTACCGGCCGGGGGAGCTGTCGGCGTTCTACTCCGTGTTCAGCATGGGCGCGGCGATGGAGAACGTCTGGCTGACCACCACGGAGCTCGGCATGGGCATCCAGTTCGTCTCCTTCCCCATGGAGGTGCCCGGCGCGTGGGAGCGCGTCACCGGGTTGCTGAGGGTGCCCGACGACCTGGAGCTGATGGCCGTGTACCGCCTGGGGTACCTGCCCCCCGAGCAGCGCCGGCCGGCGATCGACTGGTCCAGCGGCCAGCGCAAGCGGGTGTCGCAGTACGTCTTCCGCGAGGCGTGCGACACCCCGCAGACCGGCTGGGACGAGCCCGTCCCGGCGCCGCGGCCGTCCGTCGGGCCGCCGGCCGCTGGGTAGGGTGAGACCTCCACGAGGTCGACCGACGGGGGTTCAGGTGGCGCGCAGCGCACGGGGTGCGGTGGACTCCGCGGCGGCGCCGCGCCCGCTGGCCGCACCGGCCCGGGCCTCGCTGGCGGACTCCGTGCACGCCTCGCTGCTGGCGTGGCTGATGGACGGGCACGCCGCCCCCGGGGAGTCGCTGAGCATCGACGGCCTGGCCCGCGAGCTGGGGGTCTCCCCGACGCCGGTGCGTGAGGCGCTGGTGCGCATCGAGGCCACGGGCCTGGTGGAGCGCACGGCCCTGAAGGGGTACCGGGTGGCGCGGCTGCTCACCGACGAGGAGGTCCACGCCCTCGTCGACGCCCGCGTGCTGCTGGAGTGCCGCACGGCGGAACTGGCCGCGCTGCGGGTGGGGCCCTCGGAGCTGGCGGCGATCCGCGCGACCGTGCGGGCGATGACGCTGGCGCCGACGGGCCCGTCGTTCGCGGACTACCGCGCCTACCACGCGGCCGACCACGAGTTCCACCGCCTGGTCAGCGAGGCCGGCGGCAACCCGTTCCTGGCGTCGGCGTTCGCGGTCCTCAACGGGCAGGTGCAGCGCTTCCGCCTGCGCCGGCACCCGATGGAGGGGGTCACCGACGCCGACGAGGCGGTGCGCGAGCACACCGAGGTGCTCCAGGCCCTGGAGGCCCGGGACGCGCGGGCGGCCGCGGCGGCCATGCGCCGGCACCTGGAGGAGGTGCGCCGGCGCGTCGTCGCCGACCGCAGCGCCGGCTGAACCCGCACCGGCGAGGACGTGCCGGCGTCAGTTGATGTGCTTGCCGCCGTCGACCTGGTAGCTGACGCCGTTGACGAAACCGGCGTCCTCGGAGAGCAGGAACGCCACCACCGCAGCGATGTCGTCGGGGGTGCCGACCCGGCCGACGGGGATGCCGGCGGACATGTCGGCCTTGCGCTCGTCGGTCAGGCGCCCGCCCATGATGTCGGTGTCGACCGGGCCGGGCAGGATCGCGTTGACGGTGATGCCCAGCGGACCGAGCTCGCGGGCGCCGCCACGGGTGAGCCCGAGGACGGCGGCCTTGGCGGCGGCGTAGGCGGTCTTGGAGAACGTGCCACCGCCGTCGACGGCGGTGATGGAGGAGGTGTTGACCACGCGCCCCACGCCGGTGCGCTGCATGCGGCGGGCGGCGGCCTGCATCATCAGCAGCGTGCCGGTGGCGTTGACCGCCATGACGCGGTCCCACTCCTCCAGGGTGACCTCCAGCAGCGGGGTCGGGCTGGGGATGCCGGCCAGGTTCACCAGGCCCACCACGGGCGGCAGCTGCGCGTCGACGGCCTCGAACGCGGCGGCGACGGCGGCGGGGGAGGAGACGTCGGTGGGCAGGCCCAGCGCCTGCACCCCCGTGCCGCGCAGCTCCTCGGCGATCTCGCTGACGCCCTGCTCGGAGAGGTCCAGCAGCGCCAGGCTCCAGCCCTGCGCGGCGAGGCGGCGGGCCACGACGCGGCCGATGCCGCGGGGGGCGCCCGCGCCGGTGACGACGGCGGTGCGCTGAGCGGGGAAGGGAGTGCTCACGGGGTTCCTCCGGTGGGTGCGGTGGGCGGGTTCTCAGGCGGGTGCGGTGGCGGGTTCGGCGGCGTCCTGCGGGGTGCGGGTGCGGAACAGGCGCGAGGCCAGCAGCAGCAGCGCACCGACGACGGCGGTGCCGGCGAGCACGTACAGGCCGGCGGTGGTGCTGTCGAACGTCTCCTCCGCCCACACGCGCACGTTGGGGGCGATGAAACCGCCGAGGTTGCCCAGGCCGTTGATGAGGCCGAAGCCGGCGGCGAGGGCGGCGCCGCTGAGGTACGCGGCGGGCAGGGTCCAGAACATCGGCTGGCAGGCCACGAAGCCGACGGCGGCCAGGCACAGGGCCGCCATCGCCAGCACGGCGTTCTCGGTGACGGCGGAGGCGGCGATGCCGGCGCCGGAGAGCACCAGCAGGACGGCGGCGATCTCGCTGTGGGCGCGCAGGCGGTCGGCCACGCGCGGCAGCAGCGCCACGGCGACCAGGGCGCAGGCCCACGGCACGGCGGTGAGCACGCCGACGGAGAAGCCGACCTCGCGGCCGGTGATCTCGGAGACCTGGGTGGGCAGGAAGAAGGTCAGCCCGTACACGGCGACCTGGATGCACAGGCAGACCAGGCAGAAGTACAGGACGCGCGGGTTGACCAGCGCGCGCGCCCAGCCCAGGGCGCCGCCGTGGTCGGCTCGGGCGGTGTCGTCGGCCTCGATGCGCCGCACCAGCGCCTCGCGCTCGGCGCCGGGCAACCAGGCCGCCTCGGCGGGGCTGTTGGTGAGGAACTTCACGGCGACGACGCCGACGACGACGGCCAGCAGGCCCTCGACCATGAACATCCACTGGTAGCCGCGCAGGCCGGCGAGACCGTCCATCTCGAGCAGGCCGCCGGAGAGGGGCCCGCCGACCATGTTCGCCAGGGGCAGGCCCATCTGGAACAGGCCGGTGGCCCAGGCGCGGCGCTCCTGCGGGAACCAGTACGTCAGGTACAGCAGCACGCCGGGGAAGAAGCCGGCCTCGCAGACGCCCAGCAGGAAGCGCAGGACGTAGAAGGTCGTCTCGTTCGTGACGAACATGAACGCCGTCGCCACGACGCCCCAGGTGATCATGATGCGGGCCATCCACCAGCGGGCCCCGACGCGGTGCATGAGCAGGTTGCTGGGCACCTCGAAGACGGCGTAGCCGATGAAGAACAGCCCCGCGCCCAGGGCGTACGCGGCGGTGGAGATGCCGGTGGAGGCCTCGAGCTCCTCCTTGGCGAAGCCGACGTTGGAGCGGTCGATGAACGCGATCACGTACATCA
Source organism: Kineococcus indalonis (assembly GCF_009906395.1). Classification (GTDB taxonomy): domain Bacteria; phylum Actinomycetota; class Actinomycetes; order Actinomycetales; family Kineococcaceae; genus Kineococcus; species Kineococcus indalonis. Next base: position 304 of record NZ_JAAALM010000186.1, on the reverse strand, counting down.
GCAGCAGGAAGGGGATGAGGCGCTTGGCGGTGCGTCGCAGGGCGGAGGCGACGAGCGCGTCCTCCGTGCCGGGGGCGTGGCCCTGGCTGGTCATGTGGTCTCCGGGTGCGTGCGTCGTCGTCTGGGCACCGCTGGGGTGGGAGTCTCCCGCGTCCTCGCGGCGGCGCTACTCAAACATCCAATAGGATGTAGGTCAAGGCGGCCGGTGACGAGCCGTCACCGGGGACGACGACGGCGCCCCGCCGGCTCCGGGAGGAGCCGGCGGGGCGCCGGGTGCTGGTGCGGGGGGTGCTGGTGCGGGGGG
>NZ_JAAALM010000185.1 GCF_009906395.1 Kineococcus indalonis | reverse complement strand
CACCGGGAGACCGACGTGAGCACCCGCACCGCCGTCAGCACCGACCAGGCCCCGGCCCCCGCCCACACGTTCTCCCAGGGCGTGCGCAAGGGCCCCCTGCTGCAGGTGTCCGGGCAGGGCCCGGTCGACCCCGCCACCGGGCGGTACGTGCACGCCGGCGACGTGCGCGCGCAGACCGAGCGGACCCTGCGCAACGTCGAGGCCGTGCTGCGCGCCGGCGGGGCCACGTTCGACGACGTGGTGGTGGTGCGGGTGTACCTGACCGGCCGGGAGCACTTCGCGGCGATGAACGAGGCGTACGGGCAGTTCCTCACCGCCCGCACCACCGACGGGGTGCTGCCCGCGCGCACCACCGTGTTCACCGGCCTGCCGCGCGAGGAGATGCTCGTGGAGGTCGACGCGCTGGCCGTGCTCGACTGAGCCGCCCGGCGCGCCGCCCCCGCCGCCCGGGCCCGCCCGGCGGCCCTGGACCCGGCGGTGACGCGCTGCGACGATGACGCCGTGCCCGGGAGCGGCAGCGCGATGCCCAGCGGCTGGGTGACGTTCGTCCTCACCGACGTGGAGGGGTCGACGCGCCTGCTGCGGCGCACCGGTGCCCGCTGGGCGGACCTGCTCGACCGGCACCGCGCCCTGCTGCAGGGCGCCTGGACCCGCCACGGCGGCGTGGAGGTGGACCGGGAGGGCGACGGCTGCCTCGCGGCGTTCCCCGACCCGGCCGCCGCGCTGGCGGCGTGCGCGCACGCGCAGCGCTCGCTGGGCGGGGAGGCCTGGCCGCCCGGCGCCCGGGTCCGCGTGCGGATGGGCGTGCACGCCGGGCTGGCGTCCCCGCGCGGCGGGGGCTACGTGGCCCTGGCGGTGCACCAGGCCGCGCGCGTGGCGGCCGCCGCCCACGGCGGGCAGGTGGTGGTGACCGAGCAGGCCGCCCCCGGCGCGGCCGGGCCGGCCGGGCCGGGGACCGCGCTGCTGCCGCTGGGCCGGTTCCGCGTGCGCGACTTCGACGCCCCGCTGCGGCTGCTGCAGCTCACCGCCCCCGGCCTGGAGCGGCGCTTCCCCGCCGTGCGCGCGCTGCCCGCCGAGGGGCACAACCTGCCCGGCCCGCTGACCGGCCTCACCGGCCGCCGGCGCGAGCTCGGCGCCCTGGAGGCGCTGCTGCCGGGCACCCGCCTGCTCACCGTCGTCGGCACCGGCGGCGTGGGCAAGACGCGCCTGGCGGTCGAGGCCGGCCACCGCGTCGCCGCGTCCTGGCCGGACGGGGTGTGGCTGGTGGACCTGTCCCCCGTGGAGGACGCCGCCCTGGTGCCCGCCGCCGTCGCCGCCGCCGTGGGCGTGGCCGGGGTGCCGGGCGTGGAGCCGCAGCAGGACCTGCACGAGCACCTGCGGGCCGCGCGCGCGCTGCTGGTCCTCGACGGGTGCGAGCCGCACCGGGCGGCGGTGGCGCGCTCGGTGCGCGACCTGCTCGACGCGTGCCCGGGCGTGCACGTGCTCGCCACGAGCAGGGAGGCGCTGCACCTGCCCGAGGAGCGGCTGCTGCGGCTGGACCCGCTGCCGCTGCCCGCCCCCGGCGCGCCGGCGGCGGAGGTGGCCGCCTCGCCGGCCGTGCAGCTGTTCACCGAGCGGGCGCGGCAGGTGCGCCCGGACCTGGAGCTGGACGCCGCTGCCGGCACCGCCGGGGGCGGCGCGGGCGGCGGCGCCGCGGTGGTGGCCGACCTGTGCCGCCGCCTGGACGGGCTGCCGCTGGCGCTGGAGATCGCCGCGGCGCGCACGGCCGTGCTGTCCCCGGCGGAGGTGCTGGCCGGGCTGGAGCACGGGCGGCACCTGCTGCGCAGCCGCGACGTCACCCGCCCGCCCCGGCAGCGGACCGTGCAGGACCTGCTGGACTGGAGCGTGCGGCTGCTGGAGCCCGACGAGCGCGTGGCGCTGCGGCGCGTGTCGCTGTTCAGCGGTCCGTTCGGCCTGGAGGCGGCCGGTGCCGCGGTCGGCGACGCGGCGGCCGACGCGACGGGCAGCGCGACGGGCGGCGCGACGGGCGGCGCGACGGGCGGCGCGACGGGCCGGGACCGCTCCGGGGAGGAGGTCGCGGAACTGGTGTGGTCGCTGGCGGAGAAGTCCCTCGTCGTGCCCGCGCCGGGAGCCGGCGGCACCCGCTACCGGCTGCTGGAGCTGGTGCGCGACCACGCCCGCGGACTGCTCGCCGCCGACGGCGACCTGGAGGGTTCCGCCCGGCGGCTGGGGCGCTGGTACGCGCGGCGGCTGGGGCCGGCGCGCACCGAGGGGCCGGGCTGGGCGTCGGCGCTGACCGCCGAGCTGGACACGGTGCGCGGCCTCGTCGCCGTGCTGGCGCGCTCGGACGAACCGCTCGCGCAGGAGCTGGCGTGCGCGGTGGCCCGCCACCACCTGGCGGTGCAGTCGCTGCGGCAGGGCGCCGCGGAGGTCTCGCGGCTGGCGCAGGAGCTGACCGCGCCCACCCCGGCGCGGGTGGGGCTGCTCACCGCGCTGGCCGACCTGCACCTGCGCCTGGGGGCCGTCGACCCGGCGGAGCGCACCGTCCAGCGCGCGCGGGAGCTGCGCGAGCGCACCGGCGCCCCCGCGTGGGACGACGTCGGCGTGGAGAAGACCACCGGGGAGGTCGCCCTGCGCCGCGGCGACCCCGCGCGCGCGGCCCGGACCGCCCGGCACGCGCTGACCGCCGGCCCGTCCCCGCGCGGGCGGGCCCGGCTGCAGAACCTGCTGGGCCTGGCGCTGGTGTCGGCCGGCGACCTCGACGGGGCCGGTGCGGCGTTCCGCGCGGAGCTGGAGGCGTGCGCGCTGCTGGGCGACGAGGCGCTGCTGGCCCACGCGCACGGCAACCTCGCCGAGCTGGCGCTGCGCACCGGCCGGTGGGCGCAGGCCGCGCGCGAGCAGCTCGCCTGCCTGCGCCTGGCGCTCGCGCTGGGCCAGCGCGGCATGGTCGCCTACACCCTCAACGTCGCCGGGCGGCTGGCCGCGCTGCCGGGCACGGGGGCGGACGGCGGGGCGGACGGCGGGGCGGACGGCGGGGCGGCGGTGGCGGTGCGGCTCCTCGCGGCCGCCGACGAGCTGCTCACCGACAGCGGCCTGGCCCTGTACGACGGGGACCGGGAGGTCACCGACCGCGCCCTGGCGGCGGCGCGCGCCGTGCTGGGGGCGGCGGCGCACGAGCGGGCGCTGCGGGAGGGGCGCGCGCTGGACGTGGCGCGGGCGATCGCCGAGGCCGAGGACGTGCTGCGCACCGCCGGCGGGGTCGGGACGGGCGCCGCGGGCGCGGTGGGGACGAGCGCCGTCGCGGCCGGCGGGGTGTGACGCCGGCCGGGACCCCGGCGGGCGCGGGAGCGCAGGAGGAGGCGGACGACGTGAGCGAAGGCGACGGGGACGGCGCGCTCGACCCGGGCTCGTGGGAGGGACGGGTGGCCCACGGCCCCGACGGCAGCGCGCACCGCCCCGGCCGGCTGCTGGTGCCGGTGGGGGACGTGGACCGCGCCCTCGAACTGCTGCGCGCGCTGTTCGGCGTGGACGCGCGCCAGAGCGGCGCGGTGGCGGGTCACGCGGTCGTGGACGGCGGCTTCGACGCCCCGCGCGCGGTGACGGAGCTGGCCGCCGAGGGGATCGCCGCGCGGCTGGACCACGTGCTCTTCGCCGACTGCGCCCCGGGCCCAGGGTGCGGGTGCGGCTGCCCGCCGCACCCGTCGTGGTGCGGGCGCGGCGCGAGCGCGAACCCGTTCTCGTCCAACCCGTTCTCCTCCAACCCGTTCTCGTCCAACCCGTTCTCGTCCAACCCGTTCTCCTCCAACCCGTTCTCCTCCAACCCCAGCCCGCGCGGGACGCCGTGGGCGGCGACGGGGCGCCGGCGCAGCAGCGCGCGCCCGGCCCCCGACCCGGCCCCGGAGGCGGTCGCGCGGATGTCCGTCACCGCCGACGGGTCCCCCGTCGTCGCGGTGCTCGACACCGGGGTGGCGGGGGCCGCGCTGCGGCCGGCGGCGCTGGCCGCGTGCGACGGGGACGAGGAGGTGCCCGACGCGGACCTCGACGCGGCGCTGGACCCGGTGGCCGGGCACGGCACGTTCATCGCCGGGCTCCTGGCGCGCTGGGCCCCGGGGTGCCGGGTGAGGGTCGTGCACGTCGTGCAGCCCCTGGGGGACACCGACGAGAGCACCGTGGCGGCGGCCCTGGAGCAGCTCCCCGGGACGGTGGACTTCGTCAACCTCTCCTTCGGCGGGTACGCGCCGCTGGACCCCGCCGGCCCCGTGGCGGTCGCCGTGCGCGCGCTGCAGCGCACGCCCTGCCCGGCCGCGCAGCGCAGCGGGTCCACCGCGCCGCTGCTGGAGCAGGGCACCGTGGTCGTCGCCTCCGCCGGCAACGACGCCACGTGCCGGCCGACGCTGCCCGCCGCGCTGCCCGGTGTCGTCGGCGTCGGCGCGATCGGGCCGGACGGGGCGGCGCCGTTCACGAACTTCGGGCCGTGGGTGCGGGCGTGCGCACCGGGCGTCGACGTGGTGAGCACGTTCTTCACGCGGTTCGACGGCACGGACACCGCCGTGCCCGACCCCGACAGGTTCACCGGGTGGGCGCGCTGGAGCGGAACGTCCTTCTCCGCCCCCACCGTGGTCGCCCGGCTGGCGCGCACCGTCCAGACCGAGGGGTGCCTGCCGTCGGAGGCCGTGGCACGGGTGGTCGACGCCCCCGGACTGGGCGCCTGGCCGGGGCTGGGGACCGTCGTGAACCCCTGACCGCGACGCTCGGACGGTGACGCCGCACGACTCGTCGCAGGACGCGTCGGCGACGTGCTGCTCGTCGGCGGGGCCGAACCCGCCGTCGCCCCAGCCGGTGCCCCAGCTGTCGCGCACGACGAACCACCCGTCGGCGCGGTACCCGACGACGCAGACGGCGTGACCGCTGCGCACCGTGGCGGGCGCGGTGGTGGAGCGGGCGGCGGGGCGCGTATCACCTCCCGTGCCGGGGGGCTCTGCCTCGACGACCCGCACCACCCCCAGAACCCCGAGGAGGACCCCCGTGTCCGAGGAGATCTTCGTCGACGCCGCCGCGCCGGTCGTCCGTTCCGACCAGCACCCGCTGGCGTTCTTCAAGTCCACCCGCCCCGGCACCTGGCTGTACGCCTCGCGGGCAGGGCGCATGGCCCGGGACGGCGACCGCTACCGCCTGGGCCTGGTGCGCAAGCGCAGGAACCAGCCCAGCCCCTCCGGCGGCCTGGAGCTCGTCACCCAGGGCGGCGCCCTGGCCGCGCAGATCGACATCGCCGCGCTGCTGCCGACCCCGGAGGACGAGGCCGCCTGGTCCGAGACGGTGCGGCAGGAGCGCCCGTTCTTCTTCCCCGGCGGCGGTGGGGTGCGGTTCCGCCCGCTGGGCATCCGCAACGGCCGGATGACGATCTCGGGGCTGGAGGGCCTCGTCGCCGACCCGGCCGCGTACCGGGAGGTGCCGGTGGGCCTGCAGACGACCGTGCCGATCAACCTGCCGCTGACCGCCGACGGGGCCGACACGCTGTGGCGGGTGCTGGGCACCCCCGTGGGTTTCCCGATCGCGGTGCGCTTCGACTACGACTACGACGTCCTCTACCCCGGGGCGCACTACCGGATCACCGCGAACACCCGGAAGGTGCACGAGTTCTTCAGCCTCAACGTCAAGGCCCGCGCCAGCTACTTCGGCCTCGTGGGGGGCGAGGGGGACGTCAGCGTGCTGCGCGACGAGCTCACCGGCAGCGGCGCGGTGCTCATCGAGTGGCTCGTGCGCCCGGAGGGCTTCGACGACGCGCGGGTGGCGCAGCTGCAGAACAGCATCGTCGACACGTTCGCGAAGTCGGCGCTGCAGATGATGGTCGAGGAGGTCGTGACCGACACGGAGGCGCCCGACCCGGACGGCTTCTTCGGCGGGGTCTCCGTGAAGCTCAAGGACGTCGAGGAGGTCGCCACCCTCGACCTGTCCGGGGAGTACCGGCAGAACGACCTGCGCACCGAGGTGTTCAGCTTCTCGTTCTCCTTCCAGCAGCTGGGGCTGCTGCCGCTGGACCAGTACGGCGTCGACGTCACCGGCGACAACATGCTGCCCATCACCGCGAACCTCGGCAAGGACCCCGAGCACGTGCAGCGCTACGCCCTGCAGTACGGCTACGTCCGCGCGGACGGCACGGTGCAGAGCGACCGCGCCGAGGCCACCGGCGCGGACGGCCTGCTGCTCAAGGGCGTCGTGCAGTGGGACCCGCGCGACCCGCGCCCGGAGCGCACCGACCTGCAGTTCCTCGTCGACTGGGAGGACCTGGAGTGGGAGGACTACACCACCGCGCTGTCGGAGGACAACGGCGACTCCGGCGTCCTGTTCCAGTTCACCCCCGGCAACTTCGTGCGCGTCATCTCGGTGCTCAGCGACTTCGGCCGCAGCGCGCCGGGAGCGTTCGCGTCCCTGGAGTGGCGCACCGCGCTGCCCCCGCACGCCGACGGCACGCCGGCGAAGGACTACAGCGGCGGGGTGATCTACGAGGGCACCGGGGTGGCGGGCGCCGCGGACCGCTTCACCGTGGAGTTCCCCTACGACAACGCCACCGCCGCGCAGGCGCGCTTCCTGTGGGAGGCGTTCCTCGTGGAGGCCGACGGCACGGTGCTCACCGCGAACGGCGACGAGCCGCTGGCGCAGGCCTCCACGGTGCTGGCCGTGCGCGCCCGGCTGCGCCCGGCCCCGCGGGGCGCCGCGGCGCCCCGCGCCCTCGCGGTGCTGCACTCCTCCGCGGACGCACCGGCTCCCGGCGCGGTCCCCGCCGCGGGCGCCTGAGGGGCGGCCGTGCTCCTCGACGCCGCCGCGCCGGTCCTGCGCGCCGACGCGGGCGCGACGCTGCTGCTGCGCAGCACCGAGCCGGGGACGTGGTGCTTCGCCTCGACCCGCCCCGCGCCCGCCCGCGACAC
>NZ_JAAALM010000184.1 GCF_009906395.1 Kineococcus indalonis | reverse complement strand
GGTACAGCCTGCTGCACCGCCCGCCGTCCCCGCGCGGTGCAGCAGGCTGTACCTGCCGGGGACAGCAGGCGGGCTTCCCCGCGCACCGGCGGGTTCCCTAAGGTCGGCGCGTCCGCACCACCCTGCCAGGAGGCGAGCCACCAGTGCCCACCATCACCGTCGGTACCGAGAACAGCGCACCGATCGAGCTGCACTACCAGGACCACGGCACCGGCCGACCCGTCGTGCTCATCCACGGCTACCCCCTGGACGGGGACTCGTGGGAGAAGCAGCAGCCGGCGCTGCTGGAGGCCGGCTACCGCGTCATCACCTACGACCGGCGCGGTTTCGGCCGCTCCGGCAGGCCCACCACCGGTTACGACTACGACACCTTCGCCGCCGACCTGGACGCGCTGGTGAACGCGCTGGACCTGCGCGACGCCGTGCTGGTGGGTTTCTCGATGGGTTCGGGCGAGGTGACGCGCTACCTGGGGCGCTACGGCTCCGAGCGCGTGGCGAAGGTGGCGCTGCTGGCCTCGCTGCAGCCGTACCTGCTGCAGGCCGACGACAATCCCGAGGGGGTCGACGGCGCCGTCTTCGAGGGCATCCTCCAGGCCGTCACCGCCGACCGCTACGCCTACTTCCGGGACTTCCTCGCCGACTTCTACAACCTGGACCAGACGCTGGGGCAGCGCATCAGCCAGGCCGCGGTGGACGCCAGCTGGGCCGTGGCCGCCTCCTCCTCCCCGCACGCCGCCTCGGCGTGCGTGCCGACCTGGCTGACGGACTTCCGCGAGGACCTGCTGAAGTTCGACGTGCCCGTGCTGCTGCTGCACGGCACCGAGGACCGCATCCTGCCCATCGGCGCCACGGCCGAGCAGACGCGCCGCCGGCTGCCCTCGGCGACGTACGTGCAGGTGCAGGGGGCCCCGCACGGGCTGCTGTGGACCCACGCGCAGGAGGTCAACGACGCCCTGCTCGACTTCCTCGGCCGCTGACGCCCCCGACCCCGCGCCGTGCCCGGCAGCCCGCCACGCTGCCGGGCACGGGTGAGGACGACGCGGTGGACGCCCCCGTCCCGGCGGGTCGGCTGCAGCGGTTCTCGCGCGGCTTCCGCTTCCTCGTGGACGGCCTGGCCACCGGCCTGGCCGCCTGGTTCGTGCTCCTGGCGTGCCTGGCGTGCCTGGTGCCCGTCGTGTCCCTGCCGCTGCTGCCCCGCGCGGCGCGGGCCGCCCGGGCGCTCACCGCGCTCGAGCGCGCCCGCGTCGCCCGCCACCTGCAGGTGCGCGTCCCGGCGCCCCCCGCCGTCCCGGCGACCGCGCGCGCGGTGCTCGCGGACGCGGCCGTCCGCCGCGACGCCGCGTTCCTGCTGGTGCACGCCGTCGTCGGCACGCTGGCCGGCGTGGTGGCGGTCAGCTCACCGATCGGCGCCGTGCAGAACGTGGTGCTGGCCCTGACGTGGCCGCTGTTCCCCGCGGCCACCACGACCCTGAACACCCCCGTGCAGAGCTGGCCGCAGGCGGGGGTCGCGCTCCTGCTCGCCGCGGCCTACGCCGCGCTCGGCCCGCTGGTGGTGCCGCCGCTGGCCCGCTGGCACCTGCGCACCAGCGCCGCGCTGCTGGCCCCGCCGCGCGAGTCGCTGGTGGAGCGCCTGGCCGAGGTGACGGCCACCCGCGCCGCCGCGCTGGACGCGCACGCCACCGAGCTGCGGCGCATCGAGCGCGACCTGCACGACGGCATCCAGAACCGGATGGTCGCCGTCGTGGTGCACCTGGGCGCCGCCGAGCGCGCCCTGCGCCGCGACCCGGTGGCGGCGCTGCCCTTCGTCCTGACCGCGCACTCGGCGGCCGACCAGGCGCTGGCGGACCTGCGGGCCGTCGTGCGCAGCATCTACCCCCCGGTCCTGGCCGACCGCGGCCTGGCGGAGGCGGTGTCCGGGCTGGCCGCGCACAGCTCGGTGCCCTGCACGGTGCGGACCGGGGCGCTGCCGCGGATCCCCGCCGCGGTGGAGGCGGCGGCCTACGCCGCGGTCGCCGAGGGGCTGACCAACGCCGCCAAGCACAGCGGTGCGCGCCGGGTGGACGTGCACCTGGGGGTCCGCGGCGGCCGGCTGGTCGTGGAGGTCTCCGACGACGGCGGCGGGGGGGCGCAGGAGGCGCGCGGCACGGGCCTGAGCGGGATCCGCCGCCGCGTGCAGGCCCTGGACGGGACCGTGCAGCTGCACAGCCCCGCCGGCGGGCCGACCCTGCTGCGGATCGCCGTGCCCGTCCCCGGGTGAGCGCCGCGGGGCGCGGCGCGTCCCCGGCGCCGCGCGACCCCCGCACCGCGCGACCCCCGCACCGCGCCCGATCCGGTAAGCGCTTGCCCAAGCGCCTCGCCACCTCGTAGGGTCGGCCTCGAGGAGGGCCGCAGGCGACCGGGCCGTCGCACGACGCAGGCGTCGCACCCCCGGGCCCTCACGGACGAGGGATTCGACGATGAAGCTCCTTCCCCGGGCGGCAGCAGGCCGCCTGGCCCTGTGCGGCGGCGCGAGCGTCGCCCTCGCAGCCGGTCTGGCCGTCGGCGCCGGCAGCGCCTCGGCCACCTCGCCCGCCCCGGCGGCCCCGGGCACCGCGGCCGGCGCCGCGAGCGGTGCGGCCGGCGGCGGGGGCGGTGGGCAGGTCCGCCTGGAGTGGCTCGACCGCGGCCTGGTCGCGGCGGCCACCGACCGCGGCGTGCACCTGTCGTGGCGGCTGCTGGGCACCGAGGTCACCGGCACCACGGCGCGCGGCGTGAGCGGACCGGACTTCCGCGTGTACCGCGACGGCGCGCTGGTGGCCACGGTCACCGACAGCACCAACTGGCTCGACCCCGCCGGCAGCACCGCCTCGCGCTACCGCGTGGTCCCGCTGGTCCGGGGCCGCGAGGCCGGCCCCAGCGGGGAGGCGAGGCCGTGGGGCGGTGCGTCCCTGGACGTCGCGCTGGACAGGCCCGCCGACGGCAGGACCCCCGCGGGGGAGGCGTACACCTACTCCGCCAACGACGTCAGCGCCGCCGACGTCGACGGCGACGGGCAGCTCGAGCTCGTGGTGAAGTGGGACCCGTCCAACTCCAAGGACGTCTCGCAGGTGGGGTACACCGGCACCGTCTACCTGGACACCTACGAGCTGGACGGCACCCTGCTGGCCCGCGTCGACCTCGGGGTCAACATCCGCGCCGGAGCGCACTACACGCAGTTCCTCGTGCAGGACTTCGACGGCGACGGCCGCGCGGAGCTGATGCTCAAGACCGCCCCGGGCACCCGGAGCACCCGCTACGCCGACGGGGAGGCGGTGTCCACCGCGCCGATCACGCTGCTGCCCGGGGACGTCGCGGCAGGCGTGCGGCACAGCGACGACTACCGGCTCAGCGCCGCGCAGTACCGCGAGCACCTGATCGGGGTGCTGCGCGGCTGGCACGCGCACCCCGAGGTCGTCGCCGGGCGCTGGCCGGCCACCGTCGAGCAGGCCCTGGGCCTGGCGCCGCGCCACGCCTACCCGCTCTCGCAGGCCGACGCCGCCGCCCTGGCCGACCACTTCATCGACGTGTACGCCCCGGCCCGCTCCCCGCGCAACGCGCTGCGCGCCTTCGAGGGTTTCGTCCTCAGCGGCCCGGAGTACCTCTCGGTCTTCGACGCCGGCACCGGCCGCGAGCTGCAGACGATCGCCTACGAACCCGGGCGCACCGACGACGGCCTGATGTGGGGCGACTACGCCATGAACCGCATCGAGCCCGGCAACCGCGTCGACCGGTTCCTGGCCGGCGTCGCCCACCTCGACGGCGAGCGCCCCTCGGCCGTCTTCGCCCGCGGTTACTACACGCGCACCGCGGTGGCCGCCTACGACTGGGACGGCCGGCGGCTCTCCCAGCGCTGGTCCGTCGACAGCGGCTTCACCCCCATGACCAACCCGTTCGACGACGGCCCGCACGGGCGCGACGGCACCGACCCGGTGTACGGGAAGCTCACCACGCAGGGTTTCCACTCCCTCAGCGCCGCCGACGTCGACGGCGACGGCAAGCACGAGGTCGTCTACGGCGCAGCCACCCTCGACGACGACGGCTCCCTGCTGTACTCCTCCACCGCCACGCTGCCGGCGGGCTCGGCCGACCCCGGCGCCGAGGCCCGCCTCGGGCACGGCGACGCCCTGCACGTCACCGACGTCGACCCCGACCGGCCCGGCCTGGAGGTCTTCACCGTCCACGAGGGCGGCACCTCCGCGCCCTACGGGATGGCGCTGCGCGAGGCGGCCACGGGCGAGACGGTCTTCGGCGCCTACTCCGGGCGCGACACCGGCCGCGGGATGGTCGGCGACGTCGTGCCCGGCCGGCGCGGGCTGGAGGTGTGGGCCGGCATGCCCGACGGCACCTCGGGCACCGGCCTGCTCAGCGCCCGTGGGGAGGCGCTGGCCCCGGCCACGCCGGGCACCAACCAGTCCATCCGCTGGGCCGGCGACGGCACCACGCAGGTCGTGGAGGGCTCCGGCACCCAGACCCCCGTGGTGCGCGACCGCACCCGCGGGGTGCTGCTGACCGCCACCGGAACCCTCACCAACAACGGCACCAAGGGCAACCCGTCCCTGGTCGCCGACATCCTCGGCGACTGGCGCGAGGAGCTGGTGCTGCGCACCGCCGACAGCAGCGCGCTGCGCATCTTCGTGAGCACCGAGCTCACGGACCGCAAGACGTACACGCTGCTGCACGACCCGCAGTACCGCGACGAGGTCGCCCGCCAGCAGACGGCCTACAACCAGCCCTCCCACCCCGGCTTCTACCTCGCCTCTGACACCGACCCCGCCCGGGTCCCGGTGCCGCACCTGCTGGCTCCCACGGCCGGGGTCCTGGCCGGGCGCCTGGAGGAGCTGTCCGCGGCGGGCGAGGTCACCGGGCCGCTGGTGGGGAGCCTGCGCGCGCACGCGCGCGGCGCCCAGCGCCACCTCGACGCCGGGCGCACGCAGCAGGGCGTGCGCGAGCTGGAACGCTTCCTGGGCCTGCTGGAGCGCTCCGGCGGCGAGCGGCTCACCGGGTACGCCGAGCAGGTCCTGCGCCACGGCGCGACCTGCGCCCTGGCCGCCGTGCGCTGACGCCCCCCGCACCACGCCCCCGTGCCCCCGTGCCGCGCCCCCGTGCCGCGCGGCACGGGGGCACGGGGGCGCCTCGCTCAGACCTCGCGCTGCTTGGGCGAGCTCTCCAGCGTCCGCGCCGGGTCGCGCTCGACGACGTCGCCGAGCACCTCGTCGATGCGCGCCAGCGCGTCGGCCGGGATCGTGGTGCCGGCGGCGGCGGCGTTGTCGTGGACCTGCTCCGGTCGCGAGGCGCCGATGATCGCGGTGGCCACGTTGTCGTTCTGCAGCACCCACGCCACCGCCAGCTGGGCCATCGACAGCCCCAGGTCGCCGGCGATCGGCTTCAGGCGCTGCACGCGGGTGAGCACGTCGTCGTCCATGAACCGCTTGATCATGTCCGCGCCGCCCTTGGTGTCCGTGGCGCGGCTGCCCGCCGGCGGCTCGGCGCCCGGGCGGTACTTGCCGGTCAGCACCCCCTGGGCGATGGGCGACCACACCACCTGCGAGATGCCCAGCTCGCGCGAGGTCGGCACCACCTCGCCCTCGATGACCCGCCACAGCATCGAGTACTGCGGCTGGTTGGAGACCAGCTGGAACCCCAGCTGCTGCGCCAGCGCGTGCCCGGCGCGCAGCTGCTCCGCCGTCCACTCGCTGACGCCGACGTAGCCGACCTTGCCGGCGCGCACCAGGTCGGCGAACGCCTGCATCGTCTCCTCCAGCGGCGTCGCGTAGTCGTAGCGGTGCGCCTGGTAGAGGTCGATGTGGTCGGTGCCCAGCCGGCGCAGCGAGCCCTCGCACGCCTCCAGCACGTGCTTGCGCGACAGGCCGGTGTCGTTGTGCCCCTTGGGGCCGATCGGCCCGAAGACCTTGGTGAGGATCTCCAGGGACTCCCGCCGCTGCCCCTTCAGGGCCTCGCCCAGCACGCTCTCGGCGACCGTGTTGGCGTAGACGTCGGCGGTGTCGAACGTGGAGATGCCCGCGTCCAGGGCCGCGTGCACGCACGCGACGGCGGCGTCGTTCTCCACCTGGGACCCGTGGGTGAGCCAGTTGCCGTAGGTGATCTCGGAGATCTTCAGGCCGGAGCGGCCGAGGTGTCGGTGTTCCACACCGGTGAATGCTCGTCCCTGCGGGACGTTCGCGCCCGTCGGGCCTCAGCGCAGCTGGTCGGTGCCCAGGGCGGCGACGTCGAAGCGGCCGGTGACGACGTCGTCGGCCAGGGCGTCCAGGGTCCGCTCGCTGGCGTAGGCGTGCGCCCGCAGCACCGCCAGGGCCTGGTCGCTGGGCAGGGCCAGGACGAGGTTGGCCATGCCGGTGGCGATCCACACCTGCCGGCGCCGGCGCGCCGCGGCGCTGTCGAGCCAGGTGCCCAGCGCGGCGCCGTGCTCGGGTCCGTCGCGGTGCTCGCGCAGGGTGTCCAGCAGGACGTCGGTGACGGCTGCGGCGATGTGCTGGGCCTCCATGACGTCCGCACCGCCCAGGGGCCGTGAGCGCCGCAGGTACAGGTCGAGCACCCCGATGCGGGCGCTGTCCACCCGCAGCGGCACGCTGAGCCCGCCGCGGAAGGGGGTGCGGGCGAAGTGCTGCTCGGCCAGCACCGGCCACTGCTGCTCCCACTCGTGCTCGGTGACCAGGACCGCGCGCCCGGTGCGCATCGCCGCGAAGCAGGGACCGTCCCCCACGGTGTACTGCAGCCGTTCGGCGACCGCGGCGACCTCGTCGCTGGCGCCCAGCGGGACCCGGGCGTCGGGACCGCTCATCAGGCTCAGCCCGGCGGCGTCGTAGCACAGCACCTGCGCGCAGGCGCGCGCCAGGGCGCTGGGCAGCACGTCCTCGTCGCGGCCGGCCGCCTCGGCCCTCCACGTGCGGGCGAAGCTGTCGAGCAGGTGGCTCACCGCTGCTCGCGACGCTCGCGTCCGCTGCGGGGGGCGGGGGTGCGGGGGG
>NZ_JAAALM010000183.1 GCF_009906395.1 Kineococcus indalonis | reverse complement strand
GCCCCGGGCCCGGTCGACACCGACGTCCTGCGCACCGTCCTCGACGGCCGCTACGCCGACCTGCGCGAGCGGGCCCGCCGGGAGTTCCCCGCCGACTTCTTCGGCCCGATCGACCACCTGAGCACCGCCGAGCAGCGCGAGCTCACCCGCGCCCGGCTGCGCGTGCTCGCCGACCTCGGCGGGCACGAGCTGGGCTACTCCTCCCGCCACGGCGGCGGCGACTCCCCCGGCGGGCAGGTCAGCCAGTTCGAGGTGCTGGGCTTCGGCGACGCCTCGCTGATGATCAAGTCGGGCGTGCAGTGGGGGCTGTTCGGCGGCGCCGTGCAGGCCCTGGGCACCGAGCGCCACCACGCCGAGCTGCTGCCGCCGCTGCTGCGCCTGGACCTCGTCGGCTGCTTCGCGATGACCGAGTCCGGCCACGGTTCCGACGTCGCCTCGCTCGGCACCACCGCCACCTACGACCCGGCCGCGCGCGAGTTCGTGCTGCACACCCCCGACGAGTCCTGCCGCAAGGACTACATCGGCGGCGCCGCCGAGGACGCCGAGGTCGCGGTCGTCTTCGCCCAGCTCCTCACCGGCGGCGAGTCGCAGGGCGTGCACGCGTTCGTCGTGCCGCTGCGCGGGCAGGACGGGCGCGACCTGCCCGGCGTGCGCCGCGGCGACGACGGCCGCAAGGCCGGGCTGAACGGCGTGGACAACGGCCGGCTGTGGTTCGACTCCGTGCGCGTGCCGCGCACCGCGCTGCTGGACCGCTACGCGCAGGTCGCCGAGGACGGCACCTACACCAGCCCCATCGCCAGCAAGAACGCCCGGTTCTTCACGATGCTCGGCGCCCTGGTCAAGGGCCGCGTCAGCATCTCCGGCGGCGCGATCGGCCAGACGAAGGTCGCCCTGGAGATCGCCCTGCGCTACGCGCTGCGCCGCAAGCAGTTCGCCCGCCCCGGCACGGCGGGGGACGAGCGCGGCGAGGAGGTCGTGCTGCTGGACTACCTGGCCCACCAGCGCCGCCTGCTGGTGCCGCTGGCCACCACGTACGCGCTGAGCTTCGCGCAGGACGAGCTGCTGGGCGAGATGGACGAGCTGCTGCGGGTGCAGCTCGTGGGCGGCGACCCCGAACCCGCCCGCCAGCGCGCGTTCGAGGCGCACGCTGCGGGCATGAAGGTGGCCTCCACCTGGCACGCCACGCGCACCATCCAGACCTGCCGCGAGGCGTGCGGGGGCAACGGCTACCTGGCCGAGTCCCGCCTGCCGCAGCTGAAGGCCGACACCGACGTGTTCACCACCTTCGAGGGCGACAACACCGTCCTGCTGCAGCTGGTCGCCAAGAGCCAGCTGACCGCCTACGCCCAGCAGTTCTCCGACCTGGACACCCTGGGCATGGCGCGCCTGGCCACCCGCGACTTCGTCAGCACCCTGGCCGGGCGCAGCCCCGCCCGCTCCCTGGTCGCCGACGTCGTCGAGGCCGGCCGGGTGCCCGAGGACCTGCACGACCGCGCCTGGCAGCTGCGCATGCTCGCCGAGCGCGAGCGGCACGTCGTGGAGTCCCTGGCCAAGCGGATGCGCAAGGCCCGCGCCCGCTCCGACCAGGACGCCTTCGAGGCCGTGGACGGGCTGCAGGACCACCTGCTGCTGGCCGGGCGCGCGCACGTGGACCGCGTCGTCGCCGAGGCGTTCGCCGCCGCGATCGCCCGCACCGGGGACCCGGCGGTGGCGGCGCTGCTGGGCGAGGTGTTCGACCTGCACGCGCTGGCGCTGCTGGAGGCGGAGAAGGGCTGGTACCTGCAGCACCGGCGGATGACGACCCTGCGGGCCAAGGCCGTCACCCAGGCCGTCAACGACCTGTGCCGCCGGCTGCGCCCGCGCACCGGGGAGCTGCTGGCCGGCTTCGGCACCCCGCGGCACTGGCTGGCGTCCTCGCTGGTGCCGGAGTCGCTGGAGCCGCCCGCCGCGTAGGGTCCCCACGTGCACGGTGAGTACAAGGTCCCCGGCGGCAAGCTCGTCGTCGCCGACGTGGAGGTGAGCGGCGGGGTGCTCGCCTCCGTGCGGCTCTCCGGCGACTTCTTCCTGGAGCCCGACGACGCCCTGGAGGCCCTCGACGCGGCGCTGACGGGCCTGCCGGCCGACGCGGGCACCGCGACGATCGCCGCGCGGGTGCGCGCGGCGCTGCCGCCGGGGGCGGTGCTGCTGGGCTTCTCCCCCGAGTCGGTGGCCACCGCGGTGCGCCGCGCCGTCGGCGGGGCCACGGGGTGGCTGGACCACGACTGGCAGCTCGTGCACACCGGCCCGCAGCCACCGCAGACGCACATGGCCCTGGACGAGGTGCTGGCCCGCGAGGTCGCCGCCGGCCGGCGCCCGCCGACGCTGCGGGTGTGGGAGTGGGCGAGCCCGGCCGTGGTCATCGGCAGCTTCCAGTCGCTGGCCAACGAGGTCGATAGGGAGGCCGCGCAGCGCCTGGGCGTGCAGGTCGTGCGGCGCGTCTCCGGCGGCGGGGCGATGTTCGTCGAGCCGGGCAACACCATCACGTACTCGCTGTACGCCCCGCCCTCCCTGGTGGAGGGGCTGTCGTTCACCGAGTCCTACGCGTTCCTGGACGACTGGGTGCTGGTCGCCCTGGGCGAGCTGGGCGTCAAGGCGTGGTACCAGCCGATCAACGACATCGCCACGGACCAGGGCAAGATCGCCGGTGCCGCGCAGAAGCGCCTGGCCGACGGCACCGTGCTGCACCACGTGACGATGTCGTACGACATCGACGCCGCCAAGATGCTGCAGGTGCTGCGCATCGGCCGCGAGAAGCTGCGGGGCAAGGGCCTGGCCAGCGCCGCCAAGCGGGTGGACCCGCTGCGCCGGCAGACGGGCCTGCCGCGCGAGGAGGTCATCGACCGGATGGTCGGCACCTTCCGCCGGCAGTACGGGCTGACCGCCTCCGAGCTCACCGGCGCCGAGCTGGCCGCCGCCGAGGAGCTCGTGGCGGCCAAGTTCGCCACCGACGGGTGGATCGCCCGCATCCCCTGACCCCACCCGTCCGGGCCCCACCCGTCCTGACCCGCACCCGTCCGGGGCAGCCGCCCTCGACAGGGCGCCGGCGCGGGCGCACCATCGCCGCATGGAGGACGCGGCGCTGCGGGCCAGGCACGGCACCCCCACCGGCGTGCTGCGCGACGCCGACCGGGCCGGGCGCGCCCTGCGCGTCAGCGCCCACCCCGACGCCGCGCGCGTGGTGCTCTCCACGTGGCAGGGCGGCACGTGCGTGTCCACGGTGCGGCTGGACCGCGCCGAGGTGGTGGAGCTGCTCGCGGCCCTGGGGGCGGCGCTGCTGCCGCCCCCGGAGCCGGGCGCTCACCAGGGCACGACGCCGTAGCGGTCCCGGAACGCCCCCGTCGGCCCGTCCGGCCCGCTCGTGGCCAGCTCGACGATCGCGTCGGTGCCCTCGGTGACGGTCTGCTGGCCGCTGTGGCCGTTGAAGTCCGTCGCGGTGTACCCGGGGTCGACGGCGTTGAACCTCACCCCCGGCAGCGCCTTGGCGTACTGCGTGGTCAGCATCGTCAGCGCCGACTTCGAGGACGTGTAGAGCGGCGCGACGACCCCGCCCTCGACGCGGTCGAGGTCGTGCGTGACCGCGAACGAGCCCAGCCCGCTGGTGACGTTGACGACGAGGGGGTTCGCCGACCCGCGCAGCAGCGGCAGGAACGCGTGCGTGACCCGCACGACGCCGAAGACGTTGACGTCGTAGACGGCGAGGGCGTCGGCCGCCGTGAGCTCCTCGGCCGGGCTCTGCGGCCCGCCGACGCCGGCGTTGTTGATGAGGACGTCGATGCCGCCCTCGTGCGCGGCGACGTCGGCCGCCGCGGCCCGCACGGAGGCGTCGTCGGTGACGTCGAGCTGGACGAACCGGGCCCCGAGGGCCTCGGCGGCCGCCCGGCCGCGCTGCGGGTCGCGGGCGCCGACGAGGACGGTGTGCCCGGCCTCGACGAGCCGGCGGGCGGTCTCGTAGCCGAGGGACTTGTTGGCCCCGGTGATGAACGTGGTGGTCATGGGCCCACCCTCGGCCAGTGGGCGGGTCCCCACCAGTGCCCTGCCCGACGGTGGGACGGGCAGTACCAGGCTGGGCAGCGCGGCACGAGGGACGATGTCCCCGTGGACGAGACCTTCGGCGCGGCCCTGCGCCGCTGGCGCGACCGGCTCTCCCCCGTCGACGTCGGGCTGCCGCCGCGGCCGCGGCGGCGCGCGCCCGGGCTGCGGCGCGAGGAGCTCGCCGACCTGGCGGGGCTGTCGGTGGACTACGTCGTGCGGCTGGAGCAGGGCCGGGCGGTGAGCCCGTCGGCGCAGGTCGTCGCCACGCTCGCCCGGGCGCTGCAGCTGCAGCCCGCCGAGCGCGACCACGCCCACCGGCTGGCCGGGCTGCTGCCGCCGGCCACCGGGACGGTCTCCGACCACGTGCCGCCGGGAGTGCAGCGGGTGCTGGCCCGCCTGGCGGACCTGCCGGTGGGCGTCTTCAGCGCCGACTGGACGCTGCTGACGTGGACGCCGTCCTGGGCCGCGCTGCTGGGCGACCCGGGCGGCGTGCCGCGCCGGGAGCGCAACCTGGTGCGCGCGGTGTTCGCCACCGGTCCCGGCGGGCTGGCGTCCTGGCCCGTGCGCGGGGCGGACCCCGGCATGGAGGGCGCCCTGGTGCGCGACCTGCGCACCGCGCTGGTGGAGCACCCGCGCGACCGCGGGCTGGCCGCGCTCGTCGCCGAGCTGCGGGCCTCCAGCGCGCGGTTCGCGCAGCTGTGGGCCGAGGGGGCGGTGGGCCGGCACGTGTCCGCGCGCAAGACGGTCGAGCACCCCGCGGTCGGCGACGTCACCTGCGACTGCGACGTGCTGACGGTGCCGGACAGCGACGTGCGCCTGGTCGTCTACACCGCCGCGGCGGGCAGCCCCGACGCGGAGAAGCTGGAGTTCCTGCGCGTCACCGCCCCGGTGGGCGCACCCTGAGCCGGGGCGCTGCCCGGCTGCGCCCGGCGCGTTCTCCGGGTGCGCGCGGCGGGCGCGCTGCGCACCATCGGTGTGTGCCCCGCCTGCGACGCGTCTCCAGCTCCTCCCCCGGCTTCACGCGCCGGCGGCGCGGCAGGGGCTGGACGTACTTCGACACCGCCGGCGGGCGCATCACCGACCCCGCGGTGCTCGAGCGGATCTCGAAGCTGGCGATCCCGCCGGCGTACACCGACGTGTGGATCTGCCCCCACGCCAACGGGCACCTGCAGGCGGTGGGCACCGACGAGCGCGGCCGGCGCCAGTACCGCTACCACGAGCAGTGGCGCACCGAGCGCGACCGCGCCAAGCACGACCGCGTGCTGGAGGTCGCCGCGCAGCTGCCCCGCGCCCGCGAGGTGGTCCAGGAGCACCTGCGGCTGCCGGGCCTGCCGCGCGAGCGGGTGCTGGCGGCCGCGTTCCGCCTGCTGGACCTGGGCTTCTTCCGCGTGGGCGGCGACGCCTACGCCGAGGAGAACGGCTCCTACGGGCTGGCCACGCTCAGGCGCGAGCACGTCGTGCAGCACGGGGGCGAGCTGGTCTTCCGCTACGTCGCCAAGTCCGGCAAGGACCGCACCGCCGTCATCGCCGACCCCGACGTGGTGGAGGTCGTGCGCTCCCTGAAGCGCCGCCGCGGCGGCGGCGACGACCTGCTGGCGTGGAAGGCGGGCAACCGCTGGCACGACGTGACGAGCGACGACGTCAACGCCTACCTGCGCGAGACGATCGGCCCGGACGTGTCGGCCAAGGACTTCCGCACCTGGCACGCCACCGTCCTGGCCGCCGTGGCGCTGGCGGTCTCGCTGCCGGCCTCGCACAGCCCCACGGCCCGCAAGCGGGCGGTGGCCCGGGCGGTGGCGGAGGTCTCGGAGTACCTGGGCAACACGCCCTCGGTGTGCCGCAGCAGCTACGTCGACCCGCGGGTGGTCGACCTGTTCGACGACGGGGTGACGGTCGCGCCGGCGCTGGAGCAGCTCGGCGAGGACGCCGCGTTCGGCCACCCGGCCACGCACGGCGCCGTGGAGCGGGCGGTGCGCGACCTGCTGCACACCGACCCGGTGGCCGTCTCGCGGGCGGTGGCGCGCGGGCGGCCGGTGCCGGTGCGCTCGCGGCGGCTGTCCGCGCCGGCGGCACCGGGCACTGGACCCGGCGCCGGGCCCGGTGCGGCGGCCGGTGCCGCGGCGGCCTGAGGGGTTCTCGCGGGGCGCGCGCGGGAGCGCACCCCCTATGCTGGACGCGCTCCCGCGGCCGGGAGCAGCGCCCTCATCGTCTAGTGGCCTAGGACGCCGCCCTTTCAAGGCGGTAGCACGGGTTCGAATCCCGTTGGGGGTACGCGAGCGGCACCGCGCGCCGGTGTCCGGGGCCCGTGTCACGAGCACGGCCCCGGATCGGGTACTGTTGGTCCCGCAAGCGAGCAAGGCAGCAAGACAAGCAAGGCCTCCTTGAGGCCCCGTAGCGCAGTTGGTTAGCGCGCCGCCCTGTCACGGCGGAGGTCGCGGGTTCGAGTCCCGTCGGGGTCGCTCGTCGTGCCGGTTCGTCCGGCCCGGCACGGCCAGGTAGCTCAGTTGGTAGAGCGTCCGACTGAAAATCGGAAGGTCAGCGGTTCGACCCCGCTCCTGGCCACCTGAGTCCCCACCCCCAGGTCGTCGCGTTCCGCGGCGGCCTTCTTCGCGTTCCCGCACCACCCGCGCACCCCGGGCCCCGCCTCGGTAGCCTGCGGGCCGTGGCACCCACCTCCCCCGTCATCGCCGGCGCCGTCCTCGGCGGCTACGCCCTCGGCCGCGCCACCGGCGAGCGGGCGCTGGCCGGGGCCGCGCTGCTGGCCGGCCTGGCCTGGTCGGCGCCCCGCTGGGCCGCCGCCTCCACCCCCCTCGCCGTCGCCCTGAGCGCCGGCACCGTCGCCCTCGTGGGCGCCTCGCACCCGCTGTCCCGGCGCGTGGGCCCCTGGCCGGCCGTGCTCGCCTCCACGGCGGCCGCCGCCGCGCTGGCCGCGGCGGGCGACGGGGCCGC
>NZ_JAAALM010000182.1 GCF_009906395.1 Kineococcus indalonis | reverse complement strand
TCCGCACCGCCGGCGGTGTTGAACAGGACGTGCCGAGCGAGCTGCTCACCCGTCCCCGCCCGTGGACCCCCGCCACCGTCTACGTCACCGCCTCCGCGCAGGCCGAGCCCCACGGCCGCGCGGTCCTCGAGCGCCTCGCCGCCGCCGGCGTGCAGGACGTGCACCTGCTCGGCGGCGACCGCCTGCCGAGCCTGCGCGGCGCCGACGAGCGCGCCACCTACGCCGCCGCCAAGCGCACCCTCGCCGTGGTCACCAGCCCGGCCTCCAAGCGCCGCCCCTCGCCGATCCCGCCCAGCGCGGACTTCGCCTTCCCCATCGCCGAGGGCTGCCCGGGGCACTGCCAGTACTGCTACCTCGCCGGCTCGCTGTCCGGCCCGCCGATCACCCGCGTCTACGCCGACCTGCCGCGCATCCTCGCCGGCCTCGACGAGGTCGTGGGCACCGGCGCGGTGACCTCCGGCACCGCCGAGCGCGGCCACGAGGGCACCACGTTCGAGGCGTCCTGCTACACCGACCCCCTGGCCGTGGAGCACGTCAGCGGCTCCCTGGCCGCCACGATCACCCACTTCGGCACCCACGACTGGCCCGGGCCGGTGCAGCTGCGCCTGACCACCAAGTACGACGACGTCGAGGGCCTGCTGGACCTGCCGCACGGCGGGCGCACCCGCGTGCGCGCCTCCGTCAACGTGCCCGCCGTGGAGCGCTTCGAGGGCGGCACCGCGCGCGTGCCGGCGCGCCTGCGCGCCCTGGGCCGCCTGGCCCGCGCCGGCTACCCGGTGGGCCTGACCATCGCCCCGATCATGCCGGTGGAGGACTGGCGCGCGGCCTACGGCGAGCTGCTGGCCGCGGCCGGCGCGGAGCTGGCCGGCGTGCCCGGCCTGGACCTGACGGTGGAGTGCATCACCCACCGCTTCACGCCGAGGAGCAAGGACGTCCAGCTCGCCTGGTACCCGCGCACCAAGCTCGACCTGGACGAGTCCACCCGCACCCGCAAGCACGGCCGCTTCGGCGCGGTGAAGCACGTCTACGACGCGGCCACGATGCGCGAGCTGCGCTCGTGGTTCGAGGACGCCCGGGCCCGCGAGCTGCCCGCGGCGCGGTACCTGTACTGGACGTGAGCGGGCGCCGGCAGCGGCCGCGCCCGGCGGGTGCGCCAGGATGCCCGGTGTGACCCGCACCCCCGAGGCTCCCCCGTTCGGCCTGCTCCTGGACGTCGACGGCCCGATCGCCAGCCCCGTGACCCGCACGGTCAGCGCGCCGGGCCTGCTGGACAGCCTGCGCGAGCTGCTGGCCGCGGGCGTGCCGGTGGTGTTCAACACGGGCCGCTCGGACCACTTCCTGCGCGAGAACGTGGTGGCCCCGCTGCTGGCGGGCGGCCTGCCGGAGCGCGCGCGGCTGCACGCGGTGTGCGAGAAGGGCGCGGTGCACTTCTCGATCACCGCCGGCGGCGCCGGGCCGCTGCACGTGGACACCGACGTGGCCGTGCCGCCGGCGGCGGTGGAGGCGCTGGAGGGTCTGGCCCGGCGCGACTTCGCGGACACGATGTTCGTGGACGCCGGCAAGCACGCGATGGTCTCGGTGGAGCAGCGCGTGGAGGTGCCCAGCGCGCTGTACCTGGAGGCGCAGGAGCGCTACGACGCCGCGGCCCTGGACGTGCTGGCCGGCCTGGGCCTGGGCGCGGAGCGCCGCGGGGTGCGTCGCCCGGACGCGGCCGGGCGGGTGCGGTGGCGGGTGGACCCCACGATCATCTCCACCGACGTGGAGTCGGTGCTGCTGGGCAAGGACCGCGGCGCGGCCACCGCGCTGCGCCTGCTGGCGGCGGACGGGCCGCTGCCGCGGGCGTGGCGCACGGCGGGCGACTCGCGCACGGACTACGCGATGGCCGACTGGCTGCACGCGCAGGGCCACGAGGTCGTCCACGTGGACGTGCGCCCCGCCGACGGGGTGCCGGCCACGCCGTACCCGGTGCTGGCGTCGTGGCGCAGCGTGCACGACGTGGCGGGTGCGGCGTGGCTGGCCCGGCTGGCGGCGGTGGTGCGCGGCGAGGTGGACGACGACGCGGGTTTCGACGAGCACCTCCCCGGCTGAGCCCCTGCGCGCATACTGGGCGTGTGCATCCGACAGCGGTGAGTCGCCTCGGGGCTGACCCGTCGACGGGGACGCGCCGTCCGCCCGCCGCCCCCCGGCGCTCGTGAGGGAGCTGGAGCGCCTGCGCGCGGCCGTGGCCGACCCCGCGCGCCTGGCGGCGGTGGACGCCTGCGGCCTGGACGCCCCCGCCGGGGACGCCGACCTCGAGGGCGTCGTCGGCCACGTGGCCCGGGTGCTGCGCGCCCCCGTGGCCGCCGTGGAGCTGGTCCGCCCCGGCCGGCACTCCTTCCCCGCCGCGCGGGGCCTGCCCGCGCGCCTCGCCGAGCTGCCCGACGAGCTCAGCCCCGGCGCCCACGTCATCGCCACCGGCAGGTCCCTGAACGTCGCCGACGCCCGCGCCCACCCCGTCTTCCGCCGCCACCCGTTCACCGCGCGCGGCGCCGTGCGCTCCTACCTGGGCGTGCCGCTGACCGACCAGGACGGCTTCGTGCTGGGCGCGCTGTCCGTGGCCGACCGCCACCCGCGCCGCTTCACCGCCGACGACCTCGAGGTGCTGCGCAGCCAGGCGCACCTGGTGCGCACCCTGCTCACCGTGCGCCGCCGCGTCGCCGCCCACGAGCGCGACGCCCGCCTGCTGGAGGCCCAGCGCGACGTGCTGGAGGCCGTGGCCGCCGGCCACCCGCTGCCCGCGGTGCTGGACCGCCTGGCCCGCCACGTCGAGGCGCTGGTGGGGCCGGACGTGCTGTGCGCGGTGATGCTGCTCGACGAGGACGGCCCCACCGTGCGCGACGGCGCCGGCCCCAGCCTGCCCCCGGCCTACCGCGCCGCCGTCGACGGGCTGCCGGTCGCGGAGGGCGTCGGCTCCTGCGGCACCGCCCTGCACCGGCGCGCCCCGGTGGCCTGCGACGACATCGCCACCGCCCCCGAGTGGGCCCCCTACCGGGACCTGGCCGCCGAGCACGGCCTGGCGGCGTGCACGTCGCTGCCGGTGCTGGGCGAGGGCGGCGCCGCGCTGGGCACGTTCGCGCTGTACCGGCGCACCCCGGGGCCGGTGCCGGTGGACGGCGTGGTGCCGGCCCTGCTGCACCTCACGCGCGTGGCCGTCGAGCGCGACCGCTCCGGCCGGGAGCTGGTGCGCCTGGCCACCGTCGACACCGTCACCGGCCTGCTCAACCGCACCGCGTTCCTGGAGCGGCTGCGGGCCGTGCTGGCCGCGCCGCCCGCCCCCGGCGCCGTGCACGCGGTGCTGCTGTGCGACGTGGACCACTTCAAGCTCGTCAACGACTCCCTGGGCCACGCCGCCGGCGACGACTACCTGCGCGCGGCCGCCGACGCGCTGCGCGCCGCGCTGCGCCCGGCCGACGTGGCCTGCCGCTTCGCCGGCGACGCCTTCACCCTCGTGCTGCCCGACGTCACCCCGGACGAGGCGCAGCGCGCCGCCGAGCGGGTGGGGGCCTGCTTCACCCTGCCGGTGAACGTGCCCGGGCACGTGGTGCACCTGTCGGCCAGCACGGGCCTGACCAGCACCGCGCTCAGCGCCACCGTCGACGCGGACCTGCTGCTGCGCGACGCCGACGAGGCGATGCACGCGGCCAAGCAGGCCGGCCGGGCGCGCGTGCAGGTGTACGACGCGCGGGCGCGCGAGCGCTCGACGGCGCGGCGGGAGCTGAGCCTGGCCCTGCGCGACGCGCTGCGCGGGGAGGAGTTCCACCTGGACTACCAGCCGGAGGTGGAGACGGTCTCCGGGCGCCTGGTGGCCTGCGAGGCGCTGCTGCGCTGGACGCGCCCGGGCACCGGCCCGGTGCCGCCGGCGGAGTTCGTGCCCGTCGCCGAGGCCAGCGGGCTCGTCGTCGAGCTGGGCCGGCGGGTGCTCGTGGACGCCTGCGCCCAGCTGGCGCGCTGGCGCGCGCAGCACCGCGCGGCGCGGGAGCTGACGGTGTGGGTGAACGTCTCCCCGCACCAGCTGGGCGACGAGGGCTTCGTCGACGTCGTGGAGGGGGCTCTGCGGGCGGCGGGCCTGCCCGGCACCGCCCTGGGCCTGGAGATCACCGAGTCGGCCGTCATGGTGGACCCGGCGGCGGCCGCCTCGATCCTGGGCCGGCTGCGCCGGCGCGGGGTGCGCGTGGCCATCGACGACTTCGGCACCGGCTACTCCAGCCTGTCCACGCTGCGCTCCCTGCCGGTGGACGTGGTGAAGATCGACCGCTCCTTCACCGCCCGCCTGGGCGAGGGCGACGGCGACCTGCGCATCGTCGACGCGGTGGTGTCGATGGCGCACGCCCTGGACCTGCTCGTCGTCGCCGAGGGCGTGGAGCACGAGCACCAGCGCCGGGCGCTGCGCGCGCTGGGCTGCGACCTGGTGCAGGGCTACCTGCTGGGGCGGCCGGCGCCGGCGGCGCGCTTCGAGGAGCTGCTCGCCGCCCGCGGCCGCGTCCCGGCCTGAGGCGGCGGCGCACCCGCCCGCGCCCTGCACCCGCCTAAGCTCTGGGGCGTGGCTCGCGTGGACACCCAGTACGAGGACCTGCTGCGGCACGTCGCGGCGCACGGCGCGCCGAAGGCGGACCGCACCGGCACCGGCACCCGCTCGTGGTTCGGCGCGCAGCTGCGCTACGACCTCTCCGCCGGCTTCCCGCTGGTCACCACCAAGCGGGTGCACTTCAGGTCCGTGGCGCTGGAGCTGCTGTGGTTCCTGCGCGGGGACTCCAACGTGCGCTGGCTGCAGGAGCGCGGCGTGAGCATCTGGGACGAGTGGGCCGACGAGCGCGGCGAGCTGGGCCCGGTGTACGGGGTGCAGTGGCGCTCCTGGCCCACCCCCGACGGCCGGCACGTGGACCAGATCGCGCAGGTGCTGCACACCCTGCGCACCGACCCGGACTCGAGGCGCATGGTCGTCTCGGCGTGGAACGTGGCCCAGCTGGACGAGATGGCGCTGGCGCCCTGCCACGCGATGTTCCAGTTCCACGTGGCCGACGGGCGCCTGTCGTGCCAGCTGTACCAGCGCAGCGCCGACCTCTTCCTCGGCGTGCCCTTCAACATCGCCTCCTACGCGCTGCTGACGCACCTGGTGGCCGCCGAGGTGGGCCTGGCCGTGGGCGACTTCGTGTGGACCGGCGGGGACGTGCACGTCTACGACAACCACGTCGAGCAGGTCGCCGAGCAGCTCTCCCGCGACCCGCACCCCTTCCCGACCCTGCGGGTGCGCCCGGCGCCGCTGCTGGAGCACTCCTTCGAGGACTTCGAGCTGGTCGACTACGTGCACCACCCGGCGATCAAGGCGCCGGTGGCGGTCTGAGCGCGTCGAGCGGCGGGGGCGGCGGCGGGGGCGCGGGCGTGATCGGCCTGGTGTGGGCGCAGTCCGCCGACGGCGTCATCGGCGCCGGCGGCACCCTGCCGTGGCGGGTGCCCGAGGACATGGCGCACTTCAAGGCCCTGACCCTCGGCGCCACCGTGCTGATGGGGCGGGCCACCTGGGAGTCGCTGCCGCCGCGCTTCCGCCCGCTGCCGGACCGGCGCAACCTCGTGCTCACCCGCGACCGCGCCTACGGAGCCCCCGGCGCGCGCGTCGTGCACGACCTGGACGCCGCCCTGGACGCCGCGGCGGCCGAGGGGGACGTGTGGGTGGCCGGCGGCGGGCAGGTGTACCGGGCGGCGCTGGCGCGCGCGCAGCGCCTCGTGGTCACCGACGTCGACGTGCACGTGGACGGCGACACCACCGCCCCGGGGGTGGGGGAGGGCTGGGTGCTGCGCGCGCGGGAGCCCGCGTCGGGCTGGGCCGTCTCCACCGCCGGGCCGCGCTTCCGCATCAGGACGCTGGAGCGCGCGGACGGCTGACGCGCGCGCGAACCCCTCGCGCCGGCCGCCGCCGCGTGCGACCGTGGTGCCCCCGGTCCCGACGGTGCCGTCGGGACCGACGTCCGCGAGGAGGTCGTGGTGACCGTTCTGGTGTCCCTCGTCGTCATCCTGCTCGTCGCCGCCCTGGTCGGGCGCACGGTGGCCCGAGCCCGCCCGGGCGTGCGCCCCTCCCGCGCCCGGCCGCGCGCCGGCCTGGGCATCGAGCTGCCCGACGTCGTCGGCGGGCGCCGCGCCGCGCCGCCGTCGGTGCACCTGCCCGACACCGAGGCGCACCGCTCGCGCCGCCGCGCCTGAGCCGGACGGGCGCGACCACGCGGTCCCGGGCGGTCCCGGGCGGTCCCGGGCGGCCCGAAGCGGCCCCGGGCGGCCCGGTGGCCTCAGTCGACGGCCACGCCGAAGTCGGTGGCGATGCCGCGCAGGCCGCTGGCGTAGCCCTGCCCGACGGCGCGGAACTTCCACTCCTGCCCGCGCCGGTACACCTCCCCGAAGACCATCGCGGTCTCGGTGGAGGCGTCCTCGGACAGGTCGAAGCGCACGACCTCCTCGCCGGTGGCGCGGTCCACCAGCCGGATGAACGCCCCGTGCACCTGCCCGAAGCTCTGCCGGCGGGCCTCGGCGTCGTGGATGGAGACGGCGAAGACGATGCGCTCGCACGCCTGCGGCACGGACGGCAGGTCGACCTCGACGACCTCGTCGTCGCCCTCGCCCTCGCCGGTGCGGTTGTCGCCGGTGTGCCGCACGGCGCCCTCGGGGCTGGCGAGCTGGTTGTAGAAGACGAAGTGGGCGTCGGAGAGGACCTTGCCGCCGGCGCCCAGCAGCAGCGCGCTGGCGTCGAGGTCGAAGTCCACGCCGGTGGTGGTGCGCACGTCCCAGCCGAGGCCGACGGCCGCCTCGGTGAGGTCCGGCGCCACCTTCGTCAGCGACACGTTGCCGCCCTTGGCCAGCGTCACGCCCACGGTGCCTCCTGTCGTCGTCCTGGCCGCCCAGTCTGGCCGGGTGGGCCGGAGCGTGCCAGGCAGGGGCGTGCCGTGCGGGGGCGCCGGCGCCGCCGGCCGGGCGGGCGACGGGCGGGCGGACGGGTGCGCCCGGGAACAAGGTCCCGGGGCAACGGGCTTGACGCCGGTGCCGGCGGCACGCCCCCGGCG